>JAGSHP010000049.1 GCA_029855925.1 Candidatus Thorarchaeota archaeon
CCACAGCCGTAGCCCAACTCTGTCGCGACAAGCCACATGTTCTGGACTGCCATACCTGCGACCACAGAACCAAACAGGTCCAGTGGATAGAGGTAGCCAGCATCATGCCATGCCTCGCTTGCACAAACGACAATCGCAGTGTCGGCTTTCTCGGGATATCTAAACAAGTCACCATCACGTAATGTTGCATAGACAGCAGCTCGATATGGGTCAGTAATGAACCAGTTTCGCCCACTTGCCAGTTCGAATGGACTCCCACCGAAAGCGGTCTGTGCCATCTCCTGTGCAATGTCGGCCAAGAACTGCTTAGTCTCCTCATCATCGCGAATCACGATGAAGCGGATCATCAACATATTCTCTGGGCTCGGTGCGTGCCTTGCTGCTTCGAGTATCATCTCGATGTGTTCATCAGGAATCTTCTCCCCAGTGAACTCTCGAATCGACCTTCGTTCTCTGATGAGTTTCAGAGACTGTAACTCCTCTGCGACCTGAGGAGTGTCTTCAGCAGCGCCCGCAGAGCCTGTCTGTTTATCTGTAGCGCCTCCGGACATTTATTCAATTCACCTCAATGTGAATAGTACGGATTAAGTTAACACTGCCTAAAATGTATTGCGAGAGTAAGTAAAACCTCGCTATGACCTGTGTATTAACAGGATAATGGCTCGAACACACAAGGTCACTTAAGGTGCTTAGTGGAAAAGTCGTGTGACGCGCAAGAGAACATCTCCCGGCACTCTGCGCGTTCTCTTTTTTGGAGCGCGGGAGCGAGCTTCGCTCCGCCTCACTTTGTCGTCATGATGAAACTCGTTACTGTTGAACATCTACTTCGTGGAGTGAGAAGTGTGTCGTGGAACATCGAATACTGACCTAGTATTACTCACAACCATATTATAGTATGACACAGAGTAGAGTAAGATGAATACCGAGGTAGACATCATGATTGTACATGTCAGCCTCGATAGAACAGGTGAGAGAGAAAATGAAACTTGTGACACTGCATGTTCCCGAAACATACATCGACGGACTCGAGAAGCTTGTTGAGAACAATCTCTATCCAAACAGGTCTGAGGCAATTCGGATAGCGATTAGAGATCTGCTCAAGCGCGAGCTATGGGGATAACATGAGAATATTATCACAATAACGTTAATAGCAACAAATAGATGATATTTGTCATAGTGGCCGAGTCGGTGATGGCCATTAGGTCAGAGGTAAAGATGACAGAGGATGCTGTGGACCAAGATGGTGGATCTACGTCATATCTCATCAAAGGCTGCCCCTGTCTGATGGAGTTCGGAACAGAACACGTATGCATCAACAACGATGATGTCACCGAAGTATATTACATGGACATACCAATGGAAATGTTTCATGATGGTATAGTAAGCTCCGCAGTTGAAACAGGTTCATCTCCTCAAGATGAGACCAAGGTGTGTTATGGAATTGTGAATCTGGGGCGGGCAGATGGTATTGCCCGTTGCGCACTACATCAAGTCCCTCTTCGTATCAACGGGGTGCCCATTCGTTCAGCAGATATTGAAGATGCAATACAGTTCAGTCTTATCTCTGAAAACGATCTGGTCTGCCCTTCGTGTATTTACAAGTATCTTGTCACGATGGGGGGGATCTTCGAGGAGGAGGTCTCATCATCGGAGGCCAACAGAATCATAGAGGCTTACCTTTCACACTCTGAAAAAAAGCTAGGAGAGAATGGTCTACTGGTCCAAAAGGACGTGACAAACTATAGAGCCGTGCTCAGGACCCACCTTCGTGAGCTTGTCAAAGAGAAACAAGAGTGGAGCAAGCTCGTCAGGGAACACCACTTGTCAGGAACCGGAGAGGGAAATCTTAGGGAACTAATAGACCTCTATAGAAGCACCTCACGGATGGAGATGATCCTTCATCATCAACTCATAGCCTTGCAGGAGAGCGATGTAGTACCAAGGCCGCAACCGCGACTCATCACTAAATCCGCTGAACAGATAATTTCGTTGTGTAAAAAGATTCAAGAGATGAGTGACACATTGTTAGACTCGGCAGTTCCCGTGGAAGTGGAGCTGACAATTAGAAGGCATATGAAGAACCGAGAGAGTATTGAGAAAGGAATTCAATCACTTCTCCAAGTAATGGGCAGTAGGAGACCTGAATGATTAACCTGGAGATCAATCACTCAGCAAGAGAGTTCAAGAAACACGGCAGAGGAATCCACATTGATGATGAAAGATGATTCAGAGAGTTCAATCAAGCTGGTCAGGGGTTGTCCGTGCTTCAAGGTATTCGATGGTGAAACACTCTGCGTGAACAACGATGAGGTCCTAGAGGTCGACACCATAGAGATAGACCCGACGATTTTCTCTCTTAACAAGAGCAGGGAAGATATGGAGAAGGAACGTGCAGACGAAGACAATGTCTGCTATGCGTCAATCTATGTGAACTTCGAGGATAACAGGGTGTATTGTATCTCCCAAGGATGGAAGCTCAGGATACATGGTAGGGATGTCCCAGCCCAAGACCTATTGGACGCACTTCAATTCCTGTCCACGAAGGACATGACAGCAAGTGCAGAGATCTGCAGTGAGTGCCTATACAAGTTCCTGCTCACGCTAGCGGATACCTTTGCCGACACAATGAGCAAGTCGGAGAAAGCTGCGGAGATCAAGAGATACGTCGACAAGTTCTCTCTCATGATAGCGGTCAAACATAGTCAAGTTGACTCTCTCATGCGTCCCATCGGGGAAGAGGATGATATTCAGGAGGGCATTGATCACTTCGCATTTCTGAGGAAGTACCTGGTCCAGCTGCTGGAACAACAGCAATACTGGATGGACCTCGAGAAGAGCCTCATTGAAGAGGGCGCCGAAGAGTGGCTCATAGACCTTGTAAGAAACAGAGAGCTACTGGCCAGGTATGAGTTTCAGTTCTACAGTCAGACGCTCCAGCTGCGAGAGGTCTATGACTTCAACATCCTCGTGAAGATGCTCTCATATATACTCAAGACTGCAGACGAGATACTTCGTGTGAACAAGGAAATTCACAACGAGATTCGGTCCTCACGATTTGCCGAGAAGGCAAAGAAAGACAAACGGCTCGAGGCACTCGCCGCGTATGCGGAAAAGAGCCGAATTGTTGAGCATAATTTTGGGAACATCTTTCAGATACTGATCAAGGTATAGAGGTCAGTTGACGGGACCGAACTTGCTAACAAGCCACTGGAGATACAGACGAACTCCATCTTCGATGTCAACCTTTGGTGTCCAATCAAATGATCGGAGTAGAGAGATGTCAAGGTCGGTGATCACGACATCGCCAGACCATCCACGTTTTGTTCCGGTGTACTCAATCTTCGCCGTTGGAACACCAAGCCCATCTCTTACCAGTTCGGCAATGCGTGAGACCTTCAGTCTCTGGCCTGAGGATATATTGATCGGATGAAATCCGGGCCTCATACGCTCAGCAATTGTCAGTACGGCATCAACAGAGTCTGTGATGTACATGTAGGCCTTTTCTTGTAATCCATCACCCAAGACCTCAAGACGCGTCGGATCCTTCTTCAGCTTGAGATAGAAGTCGTGAATTACGCCATGAGTCGATCTGGGGCCAATTATGTTTGCAAAACGTAGACCCACAGAATCTATACCATAGAGCTCAGCATATGAAGAGAGGTACATCTCAAACGCACCCTTGGCGGCACCATAATTACTGATGGGCCGAAAGGGCGTCGATTCGGGGGTCGGAAAGACCTCAGTGTCACCGTAGACGGTGCCACCAGAAGAGGCAAACAGTATGCGAGAGATATCCATTCGACGCATCATGTCGAGAAGGACCATGCTTCCTACAACATTTATATTAAAATCCCACAGAGGGCGGTCAATGCTGAGCCTGACATCTGGCTGCGCTGCAAAGTGAAAGACTGTTGAGACGTCCGTCAGGGCCTGACGAACATTCTCCTCATTTTCGATTGACCCCTTGATGAACGTGAAGTTGTCGCGTGAGAGATGCG
>JAGSHP010000058.1 GCA_029855925.1 Candidatus Thorarchaeota archaeon
GTTCACGTCCATGTCTACGATGGCACAGATCCTCACATCGACGGACTCACAACAAAGATTGCCTTTGTCGGCGCCAGCGGCCAGCTCCTCGTGTGGAACGTCAGCGACCTGCACCCCACTAACTACTCGATCTACGTGGATGACAGTCTGTCCACAGAGGGCGATTGGTCAACGGGGGCCATCACCTTCGACGTGAGCGGCCTATCAGTCGGAGACCATGAGGTTCGTATTGTGGTCAGAGACATCGACATGAATGAGGCTTCGAACACCGTGATGGTTCGCATGATCCTCGACTCGACAAGCCCCACCATCAACTCGCCTGACGATGTAGTGATCTACTACGGCACAACTGGGAACGTGATAGTATGGGAGCCGTCTGATCTCTATCCAGACCACTATGAGGTCGCTCTCAATGGCACAGTGCTGACATCCGGAGACTGGAACGGCGAGAAGATCGTTCTCAGTATCGATGGGCTGGATGTGGGGGTGTACCTGTTCGAGCTCACGGTCTACGATGGTGCCGGCAACAGTGCAGCGGACTCTGTGAATGTCACGGTCATTGCTCCGTCCTGGACCGCGACAACCACGTTCACATATCCCCCTGCATTTGACCCATTGGTTCTCCTGTTGATCGGAGGAGGGGCTGCTGCGGCTATTGTCATCGTGGCGGCGCTGTACATCAAGAAGCGCAAAGGCGCCTAGAGCGCATCATCTGTTCGGGAGTCCTACGATTCTCGAACAGCCCCACTTTCTTTTTTTGTATCCGTTTACAGGTTCATGACCTCTAAAAGACCAAAAAAGACTCATAAGAGACCACCACGCCTAAGTAGGAACAAGAATGCGATCAATGGCCTCCATGTCGAAACGGACAGACGCACAGTCGCTACCGGAGGCCGTTGTAAGTAGAGGTGGTTCGCTGTGGTGATCGAGGCAGACGGATTGATCCCCCTTCCCGAGTCGTCATTCAAGAGGGCTGTCGACATACTGACACGGGCGTTCTGGGACTATGAGTTGCAGGTGTACATGTTCCCAGACGAGTCTAAGCGTAGAAAGTTCCAGCCGTTGTTCATTGAATATGCCCTGAATCACGGCAGACTCTATGGAGATGTGCTTACGACTTCTCCCAATGTGGAGGGGATTGCAGTATGGACACATTCAGATTCGGAGGGCCACGGCCTGTTGTCGGCATTTCGTGGCGGTGGCTTCAAGATGCTGGTACGATTCGGGATCAAACAGATAAAGAAGATGCTCAGGTTCAAGGAATTTGCTGACAGTCTGAGAGAGAAGTACGCACCAAAGCCACACATGCATGTCACATCGATTGCAGTAGACCCTGAGAAACAGGGACAGGGTTACTGCAGCAAGACACTGCGTCCGGTGTTCGAGTATCTGGACAAGATTAGACTTCCATGTTACCTTGAGACCCAAAACGAGAGAAATGTGTCAATCTACGAACACTACGGTTTCGAGATCGTCTCCGAGACCGCGGTTCCAGATGCAGACATGACGCATTGGGGCATGGTCCGACCACCCAGATAAAGCGATTGAAACGGGGCTGTGTCGCAGGCTTGAGGACCCAAACAGATGCTCTCCCACCTGCCAGGCAATGAATCAAATCCGGAATTAGGTTTTGAAAAACCCAAAGAGGATTTATAAGAAACCATCGTGTAAACGTTCGAACAAAAATACGAATGGACTCCCCCTATTGAACCGGACTGAAGTGCAAACGTCAGTCGTGGCTCGATGAGGAGAGAGGTGGTTGCACTTGGCAATAGAGGTTGATGGACTGATCCCCCTTCCGGAGTCTTCGTTTCAAAGAGCCATCGATGTACTAACGAGAGCCTACTGGAACTATGAACTGATAGTCTATGTCTTCCCTGACGAGAAGGACCGGCGGGAGCTCCTGCCTGCCTCCTTTGCGCACACTCTGAAGCGTGGCACGCTCCGCGGCAGTGTGCTCACAACTTCTCCGAATGTTGAAGGAATGGCGGTATGGACACGTTCGGACGCAACGGCTGGTGAACAGGCATCGGCACTGGAGGACGAGTGGACCAGACTGGTACAACGACTTAGCGAGGATCAAGCGAAGAGGTACCTGAAGTTCGCGGAGTTTTGCAAGAACGGGAGAGAGAGACTTGCACCAAAGCCGTATATGTATCTCAGTGCGCTTGCGGTGGATCCTGAGAAACAGGGACAGGGCTACTGCAGCAAAACACTCCGTCCGGTGTTTGAGTATCTAGACCGCATCGGACTGCCGTGCTATCTCGAGACTCAGCATGAGGGAAACGTACCGATCTACGAACACTTGGGCTTCGAGGTCCTCGCAGAGTCAACATTGCCCGGTTCGGACTTGAGACACTGGGACATGGTCCGCATGCCTAGATGAACTAGTTACCGACGATATTCAATGAGAGAACACAGTGCGTTCTCGCTTCTGTCAGTAGATACACAGACGGTACGAACGCACAAGGACACGAGTGTTGTCTCATTCCCGAGCTCGGTCATCAACGTCAATCACTGACAGTTGGTTCTCCCTAGTCGTAGTCACCTTGTCTGGTCGCTCGCCAGAACAATACAAAGGTCAGTGCAAGAAGAGAAATGTTCACAACCACTGTCACAGCAGAAATCCCAAAGAGGGGCAGGAGAAGAACTCCCTCACCATAGTCCAGCCAGACCAGCCGGTCCAGCAGCACTATTAGACCTGTAATGAATAGTGGTGTCACAAACAACCCGCCAATGATCCACTTGTTCGTTGTGACCTCTAGCATCAGCATTCTAAATCCCACAAACATCGCTGCAACAAGAACGGCTACCACGGGGAGCCTGATCACGTACTGAGGGACGCCTAAGTAATATGATATCCAGCCTTCATCGCCCATCCCCCCAAACAGCAGAGCCAATATCTGAGGGAACAATGCGAACCATGAATTGAACAGAGCGACCGCCAGTCCCATCCATCTCACCATCGATTCATGTGCGAGGTGGGCAACTGCGAGCCCTGCCGCAATGAGAACCAACGTGGTAAGAGGACCTGCAGCCAATATGGCCACAGATTGACCGCTGTCAGTCGCTGAGACAATCTGCCACCGATTGAAACCGAGAATGAACGAAGCCCCAGAGGCTGTCGCCATGGACCAGTGGCCCAACTCATGGAGCTGTGTTGAAATATAGCCAAGGAGCAAATAGAGTCCAAGCATGAAGTGTTGATGCCTATGAAACGACTCTCCAAGTTCTGACTCATGAACATCACTAGAATTCATCAATATGGCCTCTGATGAGATCGTTAGGTACCCGAAGGCAAGCAGAATCAGCAGAGGACTGCTTTTGTGTCTTTACCTCGCTGTGGCTTCAGAGAACTATGTCAATTTCAATGTCGAATTGCTCTAGTGCCGCCGCTTGATGAGAATGACCAGAACGAAGACAACCAAGAGCGTGGCAAACACAACGATCGTAAATGGATTCGCAGGACCTGCTGTCGGCGTCGTGCCAGTGTATGTAGGTATCGATGTCGTCGTTCCAAGTAACGAACTGAGGTATTGACTGATGCAACCGAGTTCTATCAACAACCATCTTCTTGGACATGACCGGATGACATCAGAATGAACATCGTCCAATGCTTGACTCACATAGCCA
>JAGSHP010000257.1 GCA_029855925.1 Candidatus Thorarchaeota archaeon
CTCTTCAAAGGACCTGTCTTCATGTTCGCCCTGATTGATGAACTCGTGTTCGAAGCGATTGGCAAAATTCAGGTATTTCTGGTCGCGCTCGGTCAGAGCCTCTGAACCAACCACGGCAACGAGATCGCGTAGGTCGCGACCCTCCGAATAGGCGTAGTATAACTGTGCCTGTACCTCTTTGTGGTCGAAGCGCGTCATACCCTCACCAATACCTTCCTTCATCAATCTACTTAGAGAGGGACCTGGGTCAATGGGAGGATAAATCCCAGCCCTGTGGAGGCTACGGCTGAGTATGATCTGACCCTCAGTAATGTACCCCGATAGGTCAGGGATTGGATGAGTCATGTCATCCTGTGGCATTGATAGAATGGGCATCTGTGTAATCGTACCATTGCGTCCATGAATTCTTCCAGCACGTTCGTAGAGCATGCTCAAATCGGTGTAGAGATACCCCGGATAGCCACGACGACCAGGTACTTCTGAACGAGCAGCGCTGATCTCTCGAAGAGCCTCGGCATAGTTGGTCATGTCGGAGAGAAGGACAAGGACATGCATATCGGACTCATAGGCTATGTACTCTGCAGCAGTCAACGCCGCACGGGGGGTGATTATACGTTCAATGGCAGGATCATTCGCTAGGTTGAGGAAGAGTGCAGTGTGCTCGAGAGCACCTGTTTCTTCAAAGGATTTGATAAAGTACTGAGCCTCGGTTGCAGTAATGCCCATGGCGGCAAAGACTATTGCAAAGTCGGACTCCTCGCCCGGAATCTTTGCTTGTCGCACAATCTGCGCGGCAATTCTGTTATGAGGTAGGCCAGAGCCGGAGAAGATCGGTAGCTTTTGACCACGGACCAGAGTATTGAGACCATCGATCGCAGAGAGACCTGTTTGAATGGGCTGGCGGGGGTATTGTCGGGCATAGGGATTGATAGGAGAACCATAGATATCCCATAGGTCCTCAGCAGTAAGAGGCGGACCATTGTCTAGAGGATTCCCAGAGCCGTCAAGTACGCGTCCGAGAATCTCAGTTGAAACAGGCAGTTTGAGAGTTTCACCTATGAAGCGAGCAGTTGTGTAGGTTGTGTCTAGACCGCTTGTGCCCTCAAAGACTTGGATGACAGCCTTTCCACGCCCCGTCTCAAGAACGGTACCAGTGCGAATTTCACCTGATGGTGAACGAATCTTTACAACCTCATTATAGGCCACATTGTGAGTGTTTTCCACTACAAGAAGCGGGCCACTTACGTCGGAAACCGTTCGATAAGTGATTGATGTCTCCTTGCTCATATCGAGTCCGCCTACGGTGGGTTTCAACCGTAATGGAGAGTTTGACAGTGCGGTTTTAAGAATTCCTCTATGAGCTGGAATGTGTCACTTCCAATCACAGGAACGGTTGAGCGTACATGATCACGCACACGAACAAGAGAATGATTCCACGAGTCATGAGAGATTTCCCGCGTTCGATCATATCATGAGATGGCTGAGTGAAGTGCATTATGGCTCCAATCAATATGCAGGTCGCTGCAACCAAGTCTGCAAATGATAGCAGGAGGAACATTAGGTCTCCGTCGGTCATTCCAAACACATCCATCATCATCACATTGCCATCGGCAACAACAGTGGATCCCAACGGCATCCCTGCAATCAAGCCAGCCATGAATGGGCCGATGAAAAATGCAATGATTCCAAAGCTGACCATCACCTTGGCTGTCGAGTCATAGAGAGTCGTTGCATAGACTATGAAGCCAAGAACTACGAAGATGAAGTACCACCGTGTAATGAAGACGTAGAGAAATCTCAATGCTTCACTCACCGTGTCAAGAAGGCTCTGAAGAGGACCCATGTCAATAGGCGGCGGCACTTGTAATATCGCCAGCCATAATTGGATGATCGGGACACTCAGCAACATCTTCATCAATCAGTATAGAGTACAGACTATCAGATTTAATGACCACCAATATCTAGTTCGGCCCGGAGTATCTGGAGGTCCTGCCTTATGACATCCGCAATCTTGGGAAAACGCAGCGCTGCTGCAGGATGGTAAGTCATGAAGAATTTCAGTCCATTCGCCTCATAGAACCGCCCATGTGCATCTGCCAGCTTCCAAGGGCCAATGAGTGAGGATATTGCCACACCGCCAACAAGCATGATGATCTCAGGCTGTATGGACATGATCTGGCGAATGAGATATGGCAGACATGCATCTATTTCATTACGATGAGGTGAACGATTTCTAGGGGGCCTACATTTCAGAACCGATGTGATGAACACCTCCTCGCGGGTGAGACCTATCTCTGATAGGTAAGTGGTTAGAAGGTTTCCAGACCGGCCAACAAATGGTCGTCCGGTCTCGTCCTCGCGCGCACCGGGCGCTTCGCCCACAATCATTAGGCGGGCATTAGGAGAGCCCTCACCGGGCACGGTATGTGTACGGGTTTCATGTAGAGCGCACTTTGTGCAGCGTGCAATTTCCTCGTGAATCAGGTCTAGTCTATCATCCACTGCAATCATCAAATGAGAGTTGGTATGGAGTGTAATAAACACAGACTCTCAGTCATGCGACGCACTTGCGGTTGCTATGTCAGCTGTGATGTTACGCCGGATGCTGCAATCTCCTCGGAGAGAGCGTGAAACTCTTGCTCCATCTTTGATTCTATTGCATCCATTGTTGAGTCATAACTGTCCCATGGGGCAATCTTCATCCTTGCAATGTTGTCCAAGACACTGAACTCCAGTATTCGTCGAACACTTGCACCCGCAGCCACAATCTCTGACATCTTTCGTGCAAAGTTAATGATAATTCGCAACATTCGATACGTCTTGCCTATTGGACAGTAGGTGTCAATCTCGTGTAATGCACTCTGTGTGAGAAAGTCTTCCTTGATGATCCTTGCAGCCTCCAGAATCGCCCGTTCAGATTCGGGGAGAGCATCAGGACCGACTAGCTGAACGATCTCCCTGAGATCTTGGTCTTTTTGGAGAATGGCCATGGCCTCCTTGACCAAATCAGGCCAGTCTGGTCCAAGATGGGTCTTGTGCCACTCTTCAAGAGTACTATGATAGAGCGAGTAACTGGTCAGAGTATTGATTGCTGGAAAGAATCGTCTTGCAGCTAGGTCCTTGTCCAATGCCCAGAACACCTTTACAATACGTAGTGTGGCCTGAGTGACTGGTTCTGAGAAGTCGCCACCTGGAGGCGATACTGCACCACAAATCGTGATTGAGCCTAACCGCTCATCTGAGCCAAGTGTCTTCATCCGCCCACCACGCTCATAGAACTGAGCAAGTCTGGAACCAAGATATGCAGGATAGCCCTCCTCAGATGGGAGCTGCCCGAGGCGACCGGATATCTCACGTAGTGCCTCAGCCCATCGAGAGGTGGAGTCAGCCATCAATGCAACATCGTAGCCCTGGTCTCGGAAATACTCGGCGATTGTGACGCCTACATAGATGGAGGCCTCTCGTGCTGCAACTGGCATGTTGGAGGTGTTTGCAATTAGAACTGTTCGCTCCATTAGTGGTCGGCCCGTTCTTGGGTCCTTCAAGTGGGGCCACTCCTCAAGAGCCTCAGTCATTTCATTTCCCCGCTCGCCGCAGCCCACGTAGACAACAACTTGTGCGTCAGCCCATTTGGCGAATTGGTGAAGCGTCACAGTCTTACCAGTACCAAATCCTCCGGGGATTGCACCCGTCCCGCCCTTTGCCTGAGGCATGAATGTATCAATGACCCGTTGCCCTGTGATCAATGGTGTGTCCATGTGGACACGTGTCTTATAGGGTCGACCGATACGAACAGGGGTTTTCTGCAGCATCACAACGA
>JAGSHP010000314.1 GCA_029855925.1 Candidatus Thorarchaeota archaeon
GTCTCCAGGAGTGTTCTGGGGGATTTGGGTCGCCGAACCTGGGGGTAGGGGCAATGGCAGAATCTGTATCCATTCGCCAGTTGTACTAGAGGTGGGAATGTACACCTCGGCCCAGAAGATCATGTGCAACACTTTCAGGGCCCGATAGCCACCCATATCATCACCAACAGCAAAGCCTGCAACATAGCGGGCGGGGATACCAAGATAACGCATGAAGACACAGTATGCACTTGCAAAGTCTTGAGGGAGTCCACCTCCTCGTTCCAAGAACCAGTCAGTGACCTCGCGTCCGGCCTCTGGGCGAATATTGTATTCCGAAGCGTTTGTCATCAACTGAAATTTGGTCTGAAAATAGGTTGCAACTGTCGTTGCGGTCTGAAACGCGGATGCATTTGGATCATCAAATTGCGTGATGTTATCGATTACACGCTGTGTGAACGAAATGTCCGAAATTGTAGAGGGCCCGTCCATGTCAAGGATATCCAGCGGGGCGAGATCGCCTCTACCTGAGTTTGTGGCAATGGTATTGAGATCTTGCTCACGATATGTCAGGTCATACGCGACTAAGACCCGTTCCCCAGTTGGGGCGGAGAGAAGAGGACGAAAGCGAAGAACATCCAGCTCATCGAGGATGAAGTCGTAACTTATGAGTCGGGATGGATCGTCAACTTGGAAATACCCGTCCACAATCTGACCGGTTACAAATGAGTCTTCAATGATAAGAGGGTCCGGAAAGAGTGTGGGAAGCCGCACTGCACCAACATTTGGACCTGCTGTGACGTTCATGTAGATAGTGTAGATTGTCGTGCCTAGTGCCTCGGCCTCTGACCGGGTGATTAGACTGAAGGACACGTTATTCATAGCTGTGTCGGTCTTCTGCCATGAGGAGCCAGTATATTCGTCAAAAGCGTCCATTCGCCACAGTTGCACTGGTTCCGTAGGTGATGCAAGAAACATCACATCATTGAGGTGTTCCAAGAGGTCATCGGGCAGAGTCTGATTAAGAGGAATCTGATTATAGTCCATATTGTCGAACCAATTGGTAGAAGAACCACCCCAGTTGATGTTGTAGGGCCACGGTACAACATCGCTATAGCGTTCGTGCGGAGTCTCTGTTCTTACCTGGTTGAACTGAATCTGTAGGATTGAAACCGTCCCCCACATCACCATAGCTATGATTACAACTGTACTTAGAAGTGTAGTCAAACCAATCTTGCGTCGAGGAGATTTCGTGGCGGCAGTCATATTATGATCACACTCTCGTTCAAGTTGGCGAGCATGGCGGTGTGGCCTGAAACACTATGCATCTCACGTTGAAAGGATTAAAGGCTTTCTTGTAGGGAGCATTTCGAAAAAGTGAGAAAGGAGAAACAACATAAAAAAGGTGCAAGAACAGCCTATGATGATGACCAATGATACCATTGACTGAGAGCGAGAAACTGCTTGATGCATTTGTGAGGGGCATATTCGCTCACGCCGAGAGTGGCGCTCACACCTACGATCATACCATAAGGGTATATGCGCTATCGCTGGAGATTGGAAAGGAAATGGGTGCAGACCTTCGTGTGCTCGGTGCTGCATCTCTGCTGCATGATATTGGTCGTGTCAGAGAAAAGGAAACAGGAATATCCCACTCGATACTCTCAGGGCAGATGGGACGGACAGCGCTTCAACAGGCAGGCTATACGGATGAGGAGATCAAGCAGATTGTGGAGGCAATACGCACACATCGATACAGTGAGGGGCTGACTCCAACTACAATGGAGGGCAAGATTCTAAGTGATGCGGACAAGCTTGATGCGATTGGTGCTATTGGCATATATAGAACGATCGCCCAATCAGTTGAGAACGGGAGAGGAATAGAGGGGGTCATTCGTCATGCTGATGAGAAGTTGTTGAAACTGGCTGACCTACTGTACACAGAGCCTGCAAGGAAGATGGGCCGTAGGAAGCATCAGATTCTGAGTATGTTCATTGATGAGCTAAGAAACGAGTTCAATCTTGGTTCGAGCCATCTTTCTCAAGAATGAGTTCCAGATATGATGTGCGAATCATAGTTGACGTATCGAGCCCGATCTGCTCGGCCAGTCTTAGAAGAGCATCACGAACGGTTGGGACCTCCTCCTCTGTCTCAGCAGCGGACTCGAGTTCAACGAAGACGCCCAATCCCTCTACAATGTCAATACAGATCTCGATGTCATCCATATCATAAATGGTCCGAGTCTTAGTGACCACTCCCGCAGTGCGGAAGCCAAGATGCCCAAGAACCGCAGCGACTTCATCAAGGTTCTGAATGCTCGTGTTTATCTCCACACGGGTCTTCGAGAGAGGATCGATTTTTGGGCCCTTATAGGTCAGTTCGAAATGCTCCGTACCAGACTGTGATGGCGACTGCAAGTGTTCGATGGTTGTATGCCGTATCCGAAGAGCCTCATCGCTCTTGGCGAAGTCTCGACAGGGATGATTGAAGTACCGATCATTCTGGTGCTCAGTGAGCTTGGGATGAAGTCCAATGTGCGTCAGTGCGGCAATGACCGTATCGTGATTCGGAACAGGGAATTTGACCTCGACCTCAAAGGAGTCCTTCATAATGATTCAGAACAAATGGTTGTTACCTTTGTATCTTTGTATCAATCAGGAGCTCCAAAAGCCACTTATTAGCGTCGCCCACTTCATAGAGGATAGCGAATAGTTGGTGTGACTTGGTGCCTGCCTATAGAGAGATACGATGCAGCAAATGTGGAAGGACGTACAGTATAGATAATGTTCCGCCTAATGACGGGTGCGGCGGAAGGATAGACTTAACCCTTGATACTGAAGTTCTCAAAGAGAGAGTTAGGCGCACAAATCTCGAGGGCAAGACAGGCATACGCAAATATGTGGAGTTTCTACCGTTCAGAGAGGGGGCAAATGTAGTCACACTTGGCGAGGGTGACACGCCATTATTGCAAAGCAACCGACTGGCAGAGACGCTCGGACTGCACGGACTGTATCTGAAGAATGAGACCCTCAACCCCACGGGCTCCTTCAAGGACCGACCGATTAGTGTGGGGGTCAACAGGGCTCTGATGGATGGTGGGCACACCGTCGCCTCTGCCTCGTCAGGGAATGCCGCAGCGTCGATGGCAGCCTATGCAGCAAGGGTGGGAATGAAAGCGGTAGTGTTGGTACCGGAGGACATCCCAAGCGGAAAACTGACACATCTCCAGTCATTGGGGGCCTCAGTGTTCAGAGTGAGAATCGCAGAACCGGGAATAGATCCTACGACTATTCTACTATGGAAGACAAACGAGTTGGAGGGCTGGACACCGGTCCCATCCTTTGGTCCATTCAATTGTTTTCAGTTCGAGGGAACAAAGACTTTGGGATATGAGATTGCGGAACAGCTTGAGTGGGATGTTCCTGATTGGATCCTGTTCCCCACAGGGAGCGGAGGACTCATGGCAGGGACCATGAAGGGTCTGCAAGAGTTCTACGAGTTGGGATTCATTGATCGGCTTCCTCGGCCAGTAGTTGTTCAGCCTGAAGGCTGTGCCCCCATCGTCAGGGCATTCAGACAGTCCTCTGATGAGATCACACCTTGGGGCAAGCCTGATACGAAGTGCGGTGGTCTTGCAGACCCTCTGCCGTGGGATGGGGATGCTGCTCTCCATTATCTCCATCAGGCGGGGGGGACTGCCGTTACCGTGTCGGATGAGTTTGTTGCCAAGTGGGTGCTCCAGTTGGCACGATTGGAGGGCATTTTTGCAGAACCAAGTGGCGCAGCAGGGCTGGCAGGCTTGGAGAGGCTTGTTGAAGAGGGGGTCATTGACAGACAGGACAGAATAGTCGTACCAATAACAGGAAGCGGCTTCAAGGATCTCGAATTCGCAAGAGGACTACTTCCAGATGCACCAGTGATCAATCCGGTTCTTGATGAACTGATTTCGCAGTTGTAAAATGGAGGAAACTAAGATGACAGACAGCATTGACCAGAGGTTCATGGCTGAGGCGATAGATGAGGCACGAAGAGGCCTTGCGGAGGGCGGAATCCCCATTGGCGCAGTATTGGTGATTGATGACAAGATAGTTGGGAGGGGGCACAATCAGCGTATCCAGAAGAACAGTGCGATACTGCATGCAGAAATGGACTGCCTTGAGAATGCAGGTCGACTCTCTGCGGACCAATACAGGAGAGCGACTCTATATTCGACTCTCTCTCCATGTGACATGTGCAGCGGTGCTATTCTTCTCTACGGCATCCCTAGAGTGGTAGTGGGGGAGGATGTCAACTTTAGGGGACCAGCAGAATATCTTAGAAGCAGAGGAGTGGAAGTAACACTTCTACAGGACGCTCGATGCATTGATATGATGCGCGAATTCATTGAACAGCACCCGGACCTATGGAATGAAGATATCGGCGAGTGACCGACAGTGGCCATAAAGAGAGAGCGCGAACTTGCAAAACGACTTGCGAAGGAATATGGGTATCTGCCATATATGATCGAGAGATATCTTGCGCTCTGGGGCGAGGAAGAGACCAGAGAGTTTCTGGAGGCTTGCGAACGGCCCATACGTACAGCAATTCGTGTCAACACATTAAAGGCAGAAGTAGAGGAGGTTATTGGTCGGCTGAAAGACAAGGGCGTGAAACTGGAGAGAATACCTTGGCTTCCAGAGGGGTTCTGGGCGGAGTTTGACGAGTTATCTCCCGGGGCACTCACCGAACACATGCTGGGATTCTACTATATCCAAGGGGTGCCATCGATGACCGTGACACGGGTTCTCGACCCACAGCCCGGAGAAATAGTCATGGACCTTGCAGCTGCTCCAGGAGGGAAGACGACACATGTCGCTCAGTTAATGAGAAACGAGGGCATAGTGGTCGCCATAGAACAAGACAGACTACGACTCGGGAGCCTAAAGAGTAATGTCTATCGTTGTGGTGTGACCAATGCAATCATCCTTCGTGGCGATGCGAGAAAGGTAAGGCAGCTGGGTATCGTACCCGACAGGATACTGCTTGATGCGCCCTGTTCTGGAGAGGGACTCATTCCCATCGATCCCTCTCGAAAGACCAGCAAGAAGATGCCCGATATTCGTTTCTGCGCCACTGTTGAAGATGAACTTCTGGATGCTGCCGTTGACGTTCTTGCACCCGGGGGGACAATGGTCTATGCCACCTGTTCTATCGCACCGGAGGAGAACGAGTACATAGTCGATGCGATTCTTGGCCGTCATCCCGAGATGAGAGTTGCTTCAATAGATCAGGAGTTCGGAAGCCCAGGATACACTAATCCCTATGGGATAGAGATGAACAATTCACTCTCATTGGCTCGAAGATTCTTGCCACACAGACATGGCACCGAGGGCTTCTTCATATGCAAGTTGGTCAAGGAGGGCGACGACCAGTGATTCCAGAGCTTGTTGACCCGGTTGTCTGGTCAGACATCAAGAACCAGATAGATGGTGACTTCGGGCAGGGCGTCACTCAGAAGGTCCTAGCCGATCTCGTTCCGGTCATGTTAGAGAGAAATGAGAACCAGTCAATATACCTCATCCCGAATGATTGGGTGAGATCACTGAACATGGACTTCGAGGGATTCACGTTATCCTCACTCGGGACGTGGTTGGGGGACTTGTCAGATGGTAGGTTTAGACTGAGCATCGCTATACTTGACCAAATTGCAAGATATACTGATAGACAGTTGGTTGTGTCAAGGCGCGGTGCCGAATCATTCACATACGGTAGGAGTATCTTACGAGCGTCAGTGGTGAAGCTGACTCCAACATTGAAACGGCGCCAGCGTGTCATTGTCAAGGACACGAGGGGCGACTGCATAGGTCTCGCCGCCCTCTCGGTTGATGCATCACGTATTGACCGCTTGGGACCAGAGAAGCTTGTTGCCAAGAATCTTGTGGACATTGGTTGGTATATTCGGCGGTTTGGCTAGACGAACATGTCAGTTGAACGGTCCTCAGACTCTATCGACTTGCGCATCTTCTCCAGACGCTCAATCTCCTTGCTCTCTTCAAGCAATTGCTCGACGCTGGCATCAAGGCCGTAGACGCTGTTTATCTTCTGAAGCATGGTTGCTGCTGAGCGTGGATCGGGTCGCCCACGAGTGGCGTACGTCAGGAGCCCCAGTCCTGGGTAGTCCCGCATCTCAAGCTCTGCTAAGAGCAGCGCTAGGGGTCCGGCGACAAAGAGACCCTCCTCCAGAATGGGGATTGACCACTTGTCCAGCTTGTCCTTGTAGGCAGTAGTAGGAACGCACCGCATGTCCTCTTCATCCTCCTTGAAGCTCGCATCAAGCCCACCTAGGAGAAGAACCTCCTCGAACTTGCTATCAACAATCCACTCTGCAATCCGATCGATGAACTGCCACTGTTCTGACTGATGTGGCTGAAATCGGGGCACAAGAAAGACAAACTTCTCATACGAATATATCTCAAATGGGAGAACCAACTTCTCGTTCTCCATCGATACAAACAGGGGGAGCATATCGGTCTTGATGAAACCAACTCTCTTCGCGTCTAGTGCGCGGGTCAGATGAGCTGTGCTCAAGAACCCGACCTCGCCGAGTCCATGAAATCCCGAGATGAACGTTGCGCCTTGTGGCACCTTGAATCCATCTTTTAGTATGATCTCAAACCCTGTGTCTTTTGTTGCTACGAAAGCCATCTCGTTCAGACCTCAAAGAGACGAGAATGAACACTGTTTCACGTTCTCGTCATAAATTGCAAGAATTATTCTCCTTTTGTACTTGTATATGCGTCCACGTAATAGCCACTCTGATACAGAATGTGTGCCGAGAACAAGAATTCGCAAAATTGAGTTGGTACAAAAGACTATTAGGATTTGAGCTAACCATAGTTAGCTTGGAGATATAGTTGAATACACTCATGGAACTCGAATATGAGCAGATTTCACCACGACTTCTGGAGATACTTAGAAGACTTGGGTATACTACTCTGACGGAGTTTCAAAGAGCATCCATTGAAAAGGGACTGTTCCGTGACAAGAGCCAGCTACTGGTCACATATGATTATGATGAGGCCTACGAAATAGCAGAGATAACCGTCCTGAACACACTAGCAATGGACATCAGAGCGCGAGCGATAATACTATGCCCGAATCCACATCTGGTTGAAAAAAGACTGCGTTCAATTCGTCCAAAGTGCTACAAGCTTGGAATTGAAACAACCCTGATTGCCCGGAGAAATACAGCGACCAAAGTTGATTGGGAGGCTGGCAGGCTCATCATTGCTTCATTTCGCTCCTTTAGCATCGCACTTCGAAGTCGGCCTGATCTATTGGAGGGAGTTCGCAGCGTTCTCGTTGAGAGGCTTGATCTGATTGGTGACCCAGACATTGGGCCACGACTTGAAGGGGCTCTTGTGACAATGAAGCTGCATTCACCACCGCCCCAGTTCATTGCAACCCTACCGATGGTGGCGGACCTTGATGACCTAGGTCGATGGCTTGATGCAGAGATCGTCCATGATGAGAAGTCTGAAGTCAAACGGATTTTTAGTGTGAAGGCATTTGAGAGCATCAACGAGTCAATAGCGGATCTGACGGAGTTTGCGCACTATAAACGGGGGCAAATCATGATACTGTGCTCTAACATCGACACATGTGAGAGAATAGCGCTTCAACTTGCAGGACTCGATGAAGAGAACAATCCAAGGCTTGACCTGAGAATACTGCCAGAAGACCAGGATGAGATTCGAACCATAGTCCACGCTATCCGAGAGAGCTTTCCTGAATGTGACCTGACAACGAGATTATCTAGCACCATGCAGAGGGGAATTGGGTTTCTGCATGAGGGTGTACCCAGAACGCAAAGACGGGAGATCTCACGGGCATGGGAGGAGGAGAGGTTTCCGGTCTTGATCATGCCAATAAGATTTGCAATTGCCAGTGGACTTAGGGCATCGCTAGTCTTCGTCATTGGCGTGTTCATGCAGAGACTGGGAAGCGATCTATCTAATGACGAAGATCTCACCATGCTCACAGAGTGGCAACTGTCTGAGGTGCTCTACTCAGCGGGAAGAAGTGGTGCGGACACCGAGGGGTTTGGAATAGTAGTTGTCGACAATGAGGCAGAACGGCAACGTGTGCTTGGAAAGTTCTTCGCCACCGAGAGAGAAGGCATTGTACCCCGATTGGGCGAGGTCGATAGCGCGATGGATGATCCAGAGAATGCGCAAGACCTTGTATTGACCCAGTTGTGCGAGGGGGCTGAGACCTCAGATAATCCCTTTGAGATCATTGGTCATACGTACTGGGCAGAGAGCAATAGAGTGACGAACATACATGAGCAGGCAGAGAAGGGTGAGGAGTTGAGGGCCGAGACTCTCATCACACTTAGAGCCACAAATTCCACAATAAAGCGAGCAAAGGCCATCCCCGATACCGCCGTCAAACTTGTTTCAGTAACACCCACAAAGATTGAGGGTCTCGTTCACAGCGGGACCCGAGAACTCTGGCATTACGTCAGCCTCAATTCTACAGAGGGTCTATCGTGTTCGTGCGAGTCGTGGAAGTACCAGGGAATAAGCAAACATCGGCTCTGCAAACATCTTGTCAAGTTTGCAACCTTTACACTTCGCCAAGAGGAAACAAGACCATACGCCGCCGCGGTGATACAGCAGGCCCTGAGAAGTCTTGCACTTCTAGATGAGTTGGAGCGGGCGGGCCTTGTGAAGAGAGAGAGAGGAAAGACGCTCTGCACAGACCTTGGTAAGAATGTCATCATGCTGGGTGTCCCGGTGACTGATGCAAAACGCGTTCTCAACGCGATGAGAAGACGAAGAAGCGACCTCAAGACGATTCTCACTGACATCACCGTCGCACGAACGGGGATTCCAAAGTCCACGATTGAGCACATAATGAGTCATCTACCTGCACGTACAATCGACGAGCTGGTCTGCAGAGAGGACATGCCAGGTCTTGTCGAGAATGTGGTAGAAGAGGTTCAATATGTCAATACAATCCTGCTCAGTCTGATGAGCAAAGAGGCAAGAAAAGACTTGAATAGAGAGGCATTCGCGTTTCAAAAAGATCTAATCAGACTTCTCGAAGTGCTAGGTTCGTGAGTTCCTTCTCAATGTTTTTTAGGGGGTGTTCGTGCGCGCTCATGTAGATTCCACATGCGCTTAGGTGGAGTAAGATGAAACTATTCGAACACGAAGCGAAAGATGTGTTTCGCGCCTTCAACATGCCCACGCCTCCCGGTGGCGTTGCCAAGACCCCTGAAGAGGCAAAAGAACGTGCCAAGGAGATAGGCAAGCCAGTGGTCGTTAAGGCCCAAGTCCTCTCTGGGAAGAGAGGAAAGGCAGGAGGTGTCAAATTTGCAGACACCCCTGATGAGGCGGCAGAGGTCGCAAAACAGATTCTAGCAATGAGAATTAATGACCTGCCCGTGGAGGCAGTTCTTGTAGAGGAGAAACTTGACATTGCACAGGAGATCTATGCGGGAATCACTGTTGATCGTAACGAACGCAAGTATGTTGTGATTGGCAGTGCTGCTGGTGGAATGTCAATCGAGGAACTTGCTGAGACCCAGCCCGAGAAGATCATCAAGCGTCATGTTGATCCCAATCTTGGATTCCAGAGCTATGAGGCTCGCGAGTTGGCAATTGCAATGGGATTCAGAGGGAAGAACATCTCCAAACTGGCATCATTCTTTGTGAAACTATGGAAGATTGTAGAGTCCTATGATGTCGAGTTGACAGAGATCAACCCGCTTATTCTCACAAAGGATGGAAGGTTTCTAGCTGCGGATGCACGACTCAATATTGACGATAATGCGCTCTACCGTCACAGGGACCTGATTGAGAAACTGA
>JAGSHP010000148.1 GCA_029855925.1 Candidatus Thorarchaeota archaeon
ATGATGACCCTTCCAAGGTCAAACAGTGCATTCCTCACTAACTCGATGGCATCAACGATATCCTCTCGCATCTCTGACTTGCTCGCCTCGTCAAGAAGGTGTATGGCGCGTTTCTTCACCGACTGGATGACATTCTCTGGCCATTGGTACTCTGCAACTCTCTCCTGCCACTCCTTGAGTCTCTTATTGCGGTCAAAAACAACCTTTGCGACTCTGAGTCGCCCTATGACCTCTGCAATCTTGAACTCGTTGTCCATCTCGCCTGCGATGACGCCCTCAATCTGATCTGGTGTCAGAAACGTCATATCCACTCGAATGCCGTCATGTTCTGCAAGTAACTGAACTGGTGCCTCACTTGCATTCCAGACCACACATAGATCCAGTGTGGAATTGGCAGTGAGGGTACCCCTTGGCAGGGCTCCATAGACATAGACCCCCTCAACCTCATCCTTCTTCTTCCACTCCTTGACAATCTCGTTCATTACATCATTGAATCTCTTGTGGACATCCATCATTGGCCGTGGTCCCTCTCTGCGTTGGTCGCTTGCTGAACGACTGATGTCTTGGGCGCTCTCGACTCTCGCAATCTTGGTCACATGGACCATCCCGGTTGCATCGTCGGCCGCCTATGCAACACATGGTCGTTCCCGCATACTATTCATGGTACATTGCTTTTGAATAAGCTTATCTATGATTGCTCAGGACGCAATGTGACCGCCCCACATCCATGAACTACGCGTCTGGCACGGACTAATACGAGCCTGAAGGCGTCAGAGTGTGCTCTGAAATGTTGCTCTTTTCCTTGCAATCTCGTCCGGTTGCTAGTTCTTTCTCGCGGACTCGGGCTTTCAGCAGTAGTTAAATGCAGGTTCGTTTCTGCACTCTCTCAATCTCATGGAGACCTGTCTATATGCGACGACTAGATGGACGCGCCAACGATGAACTCCGCCCCGTTGAGATCGTCCGCGGCTTTCTCAAACACCCTGCTGGTTCGGTTCTTATCAAGACCGGGGACACTCAGGTGATCTGTGCTGCAACCATTGAAGAGGGCGTTCCAGGATGGTTGAATGGCTCGGGGGAGGGCTGGGTCACTGCAGAGTATGGCATGCTCCCTGCAGCTGGCAACGAGCGGAACAGTCGCCATCGAATCAGTGGTCGTACGTACGAGATTCAGCGCCTCATTGGACGTTCTCTACGTGCAGCTGTCGATCTCGCCCTCCTCTCCGACTTCACAATCCGTGTTGACTGCGACGTCATTCAGGCGGATGGTGGGACACGTACCGCCTCAATCACAGGGGCCTATATTGCCCTTCATGATGCCCTACAGAGCATGGTGGATGATGATCTTCTTGTCAAGCTCCCGATTCGCGGTCAGGTGGCCGCAGTCAGCGTCGGTCTTGCAGATGGAGAGACCCTGCTTGACCTCTGCTATGAAGAGGATGTGGCGGTTGATGTTGACTTTAACGTCGTCATGATGAACGACTCCTATGTCGAGGTTCAGGGAACTGCGGAGGGCGCCACTTTCAGCCACGAACAACTGGACAAGATCCTCTCGCTCGCGCGAAAGGGAATTGGTGAACTCATGGACCATCAACGTCGCGTCCTTGAGTCATAGACACCAGGCCATACAAGATTGTTCATTCTCATGACAGTTCATAGTGATCCAGCGAGCCATGCTGTTACTCGAATGGGGGCGGTAGGGTCTGTCCAAGTGACTGTGGTCTGTGCATGCATCACATTGATTAGGAGCATGTGAGACCCTCATCGACAAGAGTGGTGAAGATGGCAACACCTGTAGAGATAATTCGACTTGACAGCGTGATACTCTCAAGAGAGAAGCAGGATGCCTTGAAGAGGGAACTTGAGAAGTATGCAAATGCAGTCAACTATGTGATCAGAATGATTCTGACAAAGCATCTTGCATCCGCTGCGAAGACCATCGAGTCCATTCAAGAGGAGTTTGAGAAGCAGTTCGATTCGCGCAGGCAATATCTTGAGGATGTTGTAAAGACCGCAAGAGTACGTATCGGCGAGCATCAAAAGATGGCGCGAGTACTGCGAAGTGTGAGAG
>JAGSHP010000139.1 GCA_029855925.1 Candidatus Thorarchaeota archaeon
ATGGGGAAACTGCCTCCGACAATCATCATTGGGAACAAGATTGACATTCGCGACTCAGTTCCCCCTGAGCAACAAGTGACCCCGGAGGAGGGTCAGCAGTTCGCGGAGTACTTCACCAAGAAGCTTGAGGTCCCTGCAGTGTTCATAGAGACCTCGGCGAAGACCGGTGTAAATATTCACGAAGCCTTTGAGAAGATCCTCCAGATGATGGCCGATGCGGAAGATGATAAGAGCGAGGTATTCATCGGTTGATGTGGGAAACTAGTACCCGTTCTGGATAATACACAATCGAAAAGCGGTCCATCTGTCTGAGCATCCAGGACCCGAAATGGTTTGAGGGAACCGCTTGATGAACCATCAATACCTAATTTCATCAAGGACATCGACAACTCACTGTTCAGGAGTTGCCATTCGCGCGGGGGGCCACTAACTACACAGAGATCACTCGTGTGAAGTGCAGTGTAATCAAACGTGCCGGAGATTCTGTCGCCTGACCACTACACCCAATCAACTTATTTTGAGGAACTTGGTCCTAAGCGTGAGGCTGATGCAATGATATCACAGGAGCAGGATTTTGCGGTCGCTGGCAAGACCAAGAACAATGATATTGTTGTTCTCATGGCTGCCGGAATTGATTGGGCTTGGAGTGATCCTGCAGTCAAATGTGTCACTTGGAGTGGCTGAAAATGTCCAGAGTAGAAGTCACTAAGTATTCGGATTTGAAGGTCGGCGATTCAGCCGAAATGGCTCACACTGTGACGGAGGACGACATTGCCAAGTTTGGTGAACTGAGCGGGGACTTCAACCCCCTTCATTTCAACGAAACGTGGGCGAAGACCACAATGTTCGGTGGACGGATCGCTCATGGTATTCTCACAGCCGCATATATCAGTGCTGTCATCGGAATGAAGCTCCCTGGACCGGGCACCATCTATATGAGTCAAAGTATGAAGTTTCGTGCTCCAGTTCGGATTGGTGACACAATAATTGCACGTGTTGAAGTGGAAGCCAAGAATGATGAGAAGCGCCGCGTGACTCTAAAGACCACCTGTACCAATCAACATGGTGATGTGGTTCTTGATGGTGAAGCACTCGTCACGTTGATGGAATGATCGCTCCTGCGGAGTGTGAGCTGGTGTTCAGGCACCTCCGGTGAAAAGGACCTGTCTACACCGCAACGCGATGGTGGGGAACGACGACATGCTCTTCCATTCTCGTTTTGAATACTCCTGATACGGTCTTCACATAAAATGAATTACGATTCCATCCACTGTCCCGAGAAAATATATCGCACACGACATATCGTCAGATTTATATTGAGCATTAACGATTGTGAACAACGGAGTAAGCACCATGGCCGAAGAACAAGAAAGAGCAGATCGCATGTCCCTCAGAATAGAGGGGATGCATTGCGCTTCATGCGTGGCATCAATTGAAAAGTCACTACTTAGCAAGGACGGCGTCATTCATGCAACTGTGAGCCTTCTTGATGGTAAGGCTGTAGTTGAGTATGAGGCTGGGAAGGTCGCACGCGAGGACTTGGAAAAAGCAGTTGAGGAGACAGGGTACAGGCCACGGAGGCCGACAATGTCCATAACACTCGTACCCTCACCCACAGAGTCGGAATGGAAAACCATCGAGACAGAAGTGAGTGCCATTAGTGGCGTCATCACAGCCAAGGGTTTTCAGGACATCTCACGTCTCATCGTCGAATACGATGATGACCTAGTCACATTCACGATTCTCAAGCGAAAGATCAAGGAGCTTGGATTTGAAGCCACTACAGAGAGCGAATCTGGAGATCGTGAGGCACTATCACGAGCGGGTGAAATAAAATATTATACTCGCCTTCTTGTATTCTCTACGATTCTCACGATACCCATCGTGCTAATTGCATTTGGCATATTGACTCCATTTCTTCCACCCGGAATGTCACCGGACTTTATCATGTTCCTTCTTGCAACGCCTGTGCAGTTCATTGCAGGGTACCCCTTCTACAGATCCAGCCTTCGTGTCATGCGTCATGGAAAGATGAACATGGACACGCTCATAATGCTCGGTACCAGTGCTGCGTACTTCTATTCTGTTGCCACAACTTTCGTTCTCACAGAATACTCGAGCTTCTATGACACAGCCGTGCTTCTCATCACGTTCATTCTTCTGGGCAGGTCTCTTGAGGCAATTGCTAAAGGTAGAACCTCCAACGCAATCCGGGCATTGATGGACCTTCAGGCCAAGGTCGCGATTGTGCTACGGGACGGCGAAGAGCTGGTAATTCCAATTGAGGATGTCGAGGTCGGTGACGTTGTTCTCGTGAAACCAGGTGACAAGGTCCCTGTTGATGGTACTGTCATCGAGGGGCAGTCGACCGTTGACGAGTCCATGGTGACTGGCGAACCTCTTCCGGTCAAGAAGAGACCCGGGGACAGTGTCATCGGTGCAACAATCAACAAGAACGGAATGCTCAAAGTTCGTGCAGAAAAGGTCGGACAGGACACAGTCCTCTCCCAGATTGTCAAGCTTGTGGAGTCGGCTCAGACCAGCAAACCCCCAATTCAGCGTAAGGCTGATGCCATTGCTGAGGTCTTCACACCCTTTGTCATCGCAATCTCTGCGCTGACGTTCCTCATATGGTTCTTTATCGGTGGTGCTCACTGGACTCTCTCTCTCAGCTTTATGATTGCAGTCTTGGTCGCGGCTTGTCCGTGCGCTCTTGGACTTGCCACGCCCACGGCTATCATGGTCGGATTGGGTAAGGGCGCTCAGTATGGCGTGCTGATCAAGAATGGCGAGGCACTTGAGACCATTCCTCTCATCGACACAATCATTCTTGACAAGACCGGCACACTGACTATCGGTCACCCCACCGTCACAGATGTCATTGCTGCCGAGGGAGTCGCGGACGAAGATCTGATTCGACTTGTTTCTGCGGTGGAAAAGAACAGTGAGCATCCTCTAGCAGAGGCTGTGGTCCACTATGCAGAGGACCTCGGTCTCCTAATTGGCGACTGCACTGAGTTCGACTCGGTCTCAGGCATGGGTGTCCGAGGAGTTGTTGAGGGCCACTTGATACTTGTTGGAAAGGCCGATTATCTCAAGTCACAAGGTGTTGATGTGGCCGAGCTCGAAGTCCATGGTCCAACCCTAGAGTCTCAGGGCAAAACCGTAATCTATGCAGCAATGGACGGACAGCCGCTGGGCTCCCTTGGCATCGCCGATAAGCTGAAGGACGGTTCGGCAGCCGCGGTCAAGGCATTGAAGTCTGAGGGGCTTGATGTGTGGATGATCACGGGAGACCGCAAGATCACCGCACAGGCGATAGCCAGCAGCATCGGCA
>JAGSHP010000165.1 GCA_029855925.1 Candidatus Thorarchaeota archaeon
CCCCAAGACCAACATGTGTCAGATAGTAACCCCGGAATATGGAGAGGAGAATCACTACAAGCGGAAGAACGTACAGAAAGAGAGGGATCGAGTCCACTACTGGAATTCCATTACTCGACATTTTGCCAATGAGCGAGAACAATGTGTAAACAATAATACCAATATTAATCGCTAGCATGGAGAGCACAAATGCAACGAGTAGTACAGCAAGTCTTCGTCTTTGCGAGATCATAGTTCGCAGAGTGGCAAGGCATTGGCCGACCCTTGCTAGCGCATAGTGCAACTGTTCGTGTCCTCCATGGGGTGTCATCTTTCAACGCTTTTAATCTGTTTGGCGGAATGGCACACCATGACAGCCTGCAAGAATCGTTCTCTATCTTGCAGAGGTTGGTCCGACGAGTTGGACATGCAGCCCTTAGTCCGCTTGGCAAAATCATTGAGAGTGATTGAACGATTGTCGATGTCGTCGTGAAATTACGCTGGGCGAGTATGGTTTCCTTTGTGACTGTGATTGGTCCTGTCGTGACTTCTTCCCTGTGCGCGATATAACAATGAATATATGAGCAGAGCCGAAATACAGGCTACGATTTGTAATGTATGATGTTTTGGTTGTGGGTGCTGGCCCCGGTGGGTCTACCACTGCATACTACTTGGCGAGTCGAGGCTTCTCAGTTGCGCTCATCGACAAGGATTCACCACCTCGCGACAAGCCGTGTGGCGGCGGAGTTTCTCCCTCGGTGGCGAGTGACTTCCCCCATCTTCGGAAGCGACGCTCTGACTTCATAGAGTCCGAGAGTCATGTGGCTGTATTGCATTCTTCGAATCAACGGATTGTGCTGTCGAGCAATATCGACCTAGATATGACATTGCGGACCAAGTTCGACAATGTCCTTTTTGAGACCGCAGTTGAGCATGGTGCAGAACCAGTGACGGGCAGTCGCGTCCGAGCATTGGAACGCAAGAGTGACCTGGTTGTTGCTCATCTCTCTGGTGGCAGGATCATCGAAGGACGGGCAATAGTGGGCGCTGATGGTGTGAATAGCATAGTCGCTCGCGAAACCGGACTTCACAGGCGATGGCCCTCTTCAAGCATAACGGCTTGCCAAGTTGCAGAGTTCCCCTTGCCGGAGTCCACAATTCTCGACATCTACTCTGAGAACAGAGAGTATCACTTCTTCGCAAATGTGGGTGGGCTTCCTGGCTATGGGTGGATATTTCCCAAGCGAACAACGGTAAACGTGGGTCTGGGAATTGTGGGCAATCATGCTGCTGGTCTCCCCCGCAAGTATCACCAGTTCGTACGCCTATTGGTCAAGGAGGACTATTTACCCTCCCGCCCTGACCTCGCAAGGGCTCGTGGTGCCCTGGTCCCAACTGGTGGTACCATTCCTCAGACCTATGCTGACAGATGTGTTCTTGTGGGTGACTCTGCTGGGATGGTCAATCCCATCACCGGCGGTGGAATACACTATGCGATGAGTGCCGGCAAGTACGCTGCAGCCGTCCTCGGGCATGCATTGACTGATGGAGACCTCTCCGAGTCTGCTCTATCTCCCTACCAGTGGCTTTGGATGCAGGACTTTGGCAAAGACTTTCCTCTTCTTGTGAGGGCTCAAAGAATAGTGACCAGCAGTATCCTTGACGTCCTGTTAGAGATTGGAAACCGTGACAGGAAGATTCAGCAGATGATCACAGATGCAATGGCAGG
>JAGSHP010000117.1 GCA_029855925.1 Candidatus Thorarchaeota archaeon
ACCTATAATTACTAGAGGTGTTCGACCTCAGATATAATTAGGTGAACAACGCGATGCCACTGAGAATAGGAATTGTTGGCACTGGAAACATGGGGCGAATTCATGCGCGCGTGTTGCACAGCCAAAGAGCACTTGTTGCAGTTGCAGATATGGACTTTGATCGAGCAAAGTCGATAGCGGAAGGTTACGGAGTTCTTGCCTTCGACAGTGTGGAGTCTATGCTGGATAAGGTCGATCTCGATGGTGTAATCATAGCAACGCCCACCCCAACACATGCATCAATTGCCAAACTAGTAGCCAGCAAATATGATGTCAGAGGGATTCTAATCGAGAAACCGTTGGCGAGTACTTACAAAGATGCAAGATCTGTTGCAGACTTGTTGGAGAAGAAGGAAATCAAGGCAATCGTATCGCATTCAGAGATTTACAATCCTGTCATCGATAGAGCCCTATCACTAATGCGTCAGGGTGCAGTGGGAACTATTAGAACCGTAATTCATGACCGGCGGGGCTTTGTGCCCCCAGAGCGACTGCCTTCACTCGGTGACATCTTTGAGGATATTGGAGTTCACGATTTTGATATTATGGCAAGGGTCAGCAGCGGACCTGCGACTCTCTATGCTCAATGCATTACGGAGCAAGGCGTGTTCAATTCGGCAATAGTCGTCATCAAGTTCAAGGATGGAAGAGTTCATGTGTTTCATCTGTCACGACAATATGTTGGAAGAAAGCGGTCAATGGATGTATCAGGAACAAAAGGAACTCTGTCGATTGATCTATTTGGTCAGATAATCAAGGTCCAGGACCTCGATAAGGCGCCCTCGGCCGATAGTCGTACAATCAATCTGCCTGAGCTTGGTGCAACCATCAAGGTGTATGGCGAGCCTGTAGGAGAGGTCATCAGTGATTTCATCCAAATGATAGAAACAGGCAAGAAACCACGAGTTGGGCTGGAAGACGGTGTTGCTGCACTTGAGATAGTCGAGGCTGCAAGGAAGAGCGCAGAAACTGGGCAGATAGTCCAGTTGGATGTTCATGGACGTGACTGATGTTGCCCAACAAGATGAGTCCTCGTTGCATCCACTATTTTCACAGAAATGTGTTGACCAAGTTCAACTTCGTCTCTAATGATGACGGGTGTATAGGACTCCGTCCTGGCAAGAGTGCCTCCGCGTGAGGCGTGGCTTGTCGTCAGGACTCTGCCCGACCAGCCAAGCCATCGCTTGTGGTCCGAGAGTACAATCTTGTGAACTATGAGAGACAGGCGACGGCTACGGTCCTTCTTGATAGCAGTATCAACCTTCTCTTTGGACCTTGATGCGCTTGTTCCCGGCCGGTCCCCATACTTGGATATGTTGACAACTTGTGGTTGGACCTGCTGAATTATGTTCATGGTCTCCTCGAAATCGGAGTCTGATTCACCCGGAAATCCAACAATGATGTCCGTAGCAACTGTGCTCTGTGGGAAGGTGTCACGAATCTGATCGACCACGGACACCCACTCGTCCACCGTATACCTTCGGCGCATCATCTTGAGGACCCGATCACTACCAGACTGCAGTGGAACATGAAAGAACTTGAAGAAATGCTCTGAGTTCATAGCTGCCAGTAGGGCTGATAGCGAGTCGATTACTAGATTGGGATTGAACATTCCCAGTCGAAATCTATGTTCACCGGGTATTGAGTCCAAATGAGTCAGAAGGTCAGGGAGGGTTTCGCCAGTATCATGGCCAAAAGTACCTGCATCTTGCGCCGTCAGACGAATCTCACGATAACCTTGATGCACAACTCGACGAGTGACCCCAAAGAGCTCGGCAATCGTATAACTTCGGACCGTCTGTCGAGCAAAGCGGACTGCACAGTAGGCACAGTTCCCAACACAACCCTCACATATGGGTATTGTACAAATCACACTGTTAGGAGGACCCTCGAAGAATCTCAATTTTGATGTAATATCAGAGTCAAGATGTATTATGCCGCGGTGACCAGCAAGAACTTGTTGAACAATGTTCCCCAGCGAGTCGATTGCTTGAGGACCAAGTATTGCTGCAAAATTAGGGATTGCGGTCTTGACGCGTTGCAGCGCGATCTTTGTGAGGCATCCCGTGACGATGACCGGAACTCGCTCTCTAGATAGTTCAGCAAGACGGAAGACTATCTTGTCTTCAGTAGGTTCCTTGACCCCACATGTATTCACAATGATGAGGTCAGCGCCCTCGAGAGTGGGCACGCGCTCCGCGCCCATCTGGTGAAGGCGACCAACCATCATGTCAGAGTCGGCGGCATTGAGAGAGCAGCCATATGTTTCAAGGTAGAATCTCACAGGAACTACCACCTGCCACCTTGCACATGAGGGAGTATCGCGATTTCATCGCCGTCTTTAACAGGTGTATCTATACCTTCAATGGTATTGACATCACGCTTGTTGAGCATGATGATGAAATTTCCACTTATGCGGCCTTCATCCATCAAGAGCAAGGACAGCTCTGTTCCGAATTGATCTATGAGCCGCATGATGACATCTTCCACTCTCGCCCCAGATTCAACCGTGAGAGATACTTCACTGTGGCCGCATACCCTTCGAATGGGACCAAAGCACTTGAGCACTATCTGCAGGACAAAAGCCTCCTTCAGTGTTGTTCTTTGTCTATCCTGTGTATGAATTCATCGACAAGCTGGTCGACTGTCATCTTGATTGCTTCAATATCTTGCGAGGTTGCATCATCGATGTGTATCCCAACTGTGACAACGACGGATGAGCCAATCTCTCTTGACAAGCGCTCTGCTATCGGTGTGGAGATGATATAGTCCTTATGACCCGGCAATGATAGACTGCTCACACTAACTGTCTTAGTCGATCGAAAGGGGCTTGGTGAGATAGATGCAACAGAGACAGAGCCAACATGAGGGGTATCTCCACCACAGATGTCCACAGCTAGATCATGCCCGATCCATCTTGACTCGAGGCGGATTAGATGAGGCCCCACATGTCGCTCCAACTTCATAGATTTGCACTCCATTCCTTGTCATTCTGCACTCTGTTGTTTCTGTCGATACATTCTCCATGACAGTGTCAAAGTACTTGGATGGGCGGCCTTGTATTCATCTAGCAATCGTAGAGCTGTGTTCGTGGGCGCATGTTTGACAATGTCCGGGTTCGAGTGCGCCTCCTCAGAGACCTGCTTCATTGCAGCAATGAACAGGTCAAGCTCGCGTTTGGACTCCGACTCTGTTGGTTCAATCATGAGCGCCTCCTCTACTATCAGAGGGAAATAGATTGTAGGCGCATGAATGCCAAAATCAAGGAGACGCTTGGCGACATTCATCGCTGTGACACCTGTGGACTCTTTGAGTTCGGAGGCAGATATCACACACTCGTGCATGCGCGGGTCGTCCTGTGAACACGGCAACGAGAATCCTTTCAATTGCTTGATATGATGGGCGACATAGTTGGCATTTAGTACTGCAAGCTCGGATGAGCGTTTCAATCCTGCGCCACCCAGAGCGTAGATGTACGCGTATGCTCGAAGCAGTACTCCGAAGTTTCCATAGAAACTGTGAACCTTCCCTATGGATTTGGGTCGATCATAGTCTAGATCGAAGAAACCATTCTCTCCTCGAACTATTCGTGGAACTGGAAGGAACTCCTCCAAGTCTTTCTTGACACCCACAGGACCTGCTCCGGGGCCTCCACCACCATGAGGTGTTGAGAAGGTCTTGTGAAGGTTCACATGAACTACGTCAAACCCCATGTCCCCTGGTCTGACAATGCCCATGATTGCATTCAGATTTGCGCCATCATAGTAGACCAGTCCACCCGCATCATGGACAATTCCAGTAATCTCTTCAATATTCTTCTCAAAGACACCAATTGTATTAGGATTGGTTAGCATTAGACCGGCAGTCCTAGGACCTGCAGCTTCTTTCAGTGCATCAAGGTCAACAAGGCCCTCGTCATTGGATGGAACTACAACAACACGGTATCCAGCCATTGTTGCAGACGCAGGATTAGTACCATGAGCCGCATCGGGAATGAGCATCTCATGACGGTCGGTCCATTCCTTCGTGACTTGTCGGTGGTACTCACGGATGAGCATGACACCAGTGAACTCTCCGTGAGCGCCCGCAGATGGCTGGAGAGTTACAGCATCCATGCCAGTAATCTCTGCGATCCATTGTTCAAGTTCCCACATTAGCTCGAGTGCCCCTTGAGCAGTCTTTGGGTCCTGGGACGGGTGAAGCCATGCAAACCCGGGCATTTGAGCAAGGCTCTCATCAATTAGAGGGTTGTACTTCATTGTACAACTTCCCAACGGGTAAGTGCCCAGTGAAACCGCGTAGTTCATCTGAGACAGGCGCGTATAATGACGCACCACTTGTTGCTCTGGAACATCAGGAAGTTGGGGAGCAGAGTCTCGCCGGAGACCAGCCGGAATGATAGAGTCGATAGAACCTATGGCCTGTCTTATGTCAGACTCAACAGGTGGAATCGAATGTCCAATCGTTCCGGGGATTGAGAGCTCGAAGATCAGGGGCTCGTTCCAACGTGCTTGATGAAAATCGACCATTATGCATCATCTCCGTTAAC
>JAGSHP010000443.1 GCA_029855925.1 Candidatus Thorarchaeota archaeon
ATATATGGTTTGCTTGATAACAATGTCCGAACGAAAGATAATCTGTGATGGACTGGTGAAGACCTATCGATCCAAGAAATGGGAACGACTTATTCCACCACGTTATACCTACAAAACAGTTCGAGCTCTCGACGGGCTGAGTTTTGAGATTGAAAGAGGTGAGGTCTTTGGTCTTTTGGGGCCTAACGGCGCCGGGAAGACGACAACAATTCAATCACTTGCGGGACTGCTCATTCCTGACGCCGGTGAAGTCTCAGTATTTGGAATCGATCCCGTGACTGAACCGGAGAGAGTCAAACGAATCGTTGGAGTCGTTGCGGGTGGAAATCCCCGCCAGCTCTATAATAAACTGTCAGCAAGGGAGAACCTACGTTACTGGGGGTATCTCTTTGGTCTCTCAGGCTCAGATCTGGAGAAGCGCATCAACTATCTGCTTGAACTCGTAAACCTGACAGACCGTGCGGACGACCTCATTGAGAAATTCAGTGCGGGCATGACTCAACGCATCATCATTGCTCGGGGTCTAATTCACGACCCTCAAGTCCTACTTCTTGACGAACCAACAGTTGGTCTTGATCCCAAGTCGAGCCGCGAGATTCGGGCATTCATAAAGAAACAGTTGGTCGATGAGGGGGAGAAGACCGTCCTACTCACTACGCACGAGATGCATGTGGCGGAGGAGCTCTCGGACCGAATTGCCATCATCAATCATGGCAAGGTGATTGCTCTAGACCGACCAGAGGCGTTACGCAAACGCGCCAACGGAGGAATGAGGATTGATGTTGACATACGTAATCTCGATGAGCAGATATTGTCTCACCTTGCCAACGATGGAGTCGCCGTCATCGACACCTCGCGCGACGCTGACGACCTCACAGTGACCCATGTCACTTTCAAGGCTGAAGATGAAGACGCGGCACTCCAGAGAATTATAGAGGCTGTCTTGAAACGCCCCGAGGCACGATTACTCAGCATGGCTGTCCGAGAACCATCTCTGGAGGATGCGTTTGTGTTTCTTACGGAACGGAATGATGAGGAGGTTTCAGTTGATGCATAAGGCACACCATTGGCTATTGATAGTGAAGGCAACTCTTGTCAAGGAACTGAAGATTCAGAAACGCTACGTGGGTTGGCTGATAGCTAGTCTGATCCAACCAATCATCTGGATGGTCTTGTTCTCCATGATTGGTAAGGGATTCGGTATAGGCGACACATCTGCAGGGTTTAACTTCACCAGCTTTCTCATCCTTGGAGTGCTCCTGCTCATGATTCTCTCTCAGTCGCTCTGGGGTGCAGGGCTTGCTCTACGAAATGAACAGTATCGAGGGACGCTGGAGTCGACACTGACTGCACCAACCCATCTGACCGCAATGCTTGTGGGCTACGCATTAGTGGACCTTGTCCTTGCCGGATATCTCGTATTTGTGGGGTTCACCTTGGGGACCCTTGTATTTGGTCTTGAGCTCTCAGTTGTTGATCCTGTGGGGCTGGTCATCGCGTTTGGTGTCACCATCTTTGGTGTGTCAGGATTTGCATTCATGTTTGCAGCAGTGACCCTCTTGGTCAAACAGGCAAACGCAATAGTAAACACAGTACAGCCCATCCTGTTTCTACTCACTGGGATCTTCTTTCCGGTCACCGCGCTCCCATCGGCTATTCAGCAATTCTCTCTCCTGCTCCCACTGACTCAGGGCTTCCTTGCAATTCAAGAGATTACCCTGAACGGTGCTACTCTCCTTGCAGTATCACCACTGCTCATCGGTACTATGATCTCCGGATCGATTCTTGCCATTGTGGGGATTGCCATGCTAAGGGCAACAATGAAATGGAGCCGACGCAAGGGTCTTCTGGGAGCATTCTAAAAAATCGAGAAGGGACTGCCTCATGACGGATGACGACGAACCAATCACGCGATTTGAACCACCGACCTCACTTGAGGAGTTGTCAGAGGCACTCACTCTTCTCGGAAATCTTACACGACTGCGTGTCATTGCGGCGTTGAGCAAGCGCCCCATGTTCATTCAGGAACTGAGCGGTGAGCTGGGTGTTTCTTATCCTCTACTCCACCTTCATCTGAAGAACATGGAGAAGCATGGGATTGTCAAGAGCGAGTACGCAGTCGGTACCGACAAATCCACGCGATACGTGAAACGATATTTCACATTGGTGGACTTCAAGATCGAGGTCACACCAGACTTGGTCACAAGGTTGGCCGAAAAGAGTGACACGAAGGTCACGACGAAAAAACGCACAAAGAGGTAATTACATGAGTCGATCAGCAGGAAAATGGTTGGCGGGACTCTCAGTCATCTTCATGGGATTCGGATTCCCCGCCTATTTGGCCTATCTGGCAGCTGTATATAATCTGAACATCTGGTTCGTGGGCATCTTTACGTTTCTCTCACTACTGGGTGCTGCTGGTATTGCCGTTGTCTACTTGGGGGTCTCGTCTGAATGGATCTTTGGTGACGACGACGAGATCGGGGACCGACACAAGAACGTGGTTGAGACCCTGCAAGCCCTTGTTGAGCGTATGGATGAACTCTACGAGTCACTCAAGGACATTGATGACATGCTCAAGATGGAGGAGTGATACCATGCCGAGAATCTCAAAGAGTGAAGAGATCAAGCTGATTCAGCGGGCTGAGAAGCGGATGACTGAGATCGAGTTCTTGGTCGAGTCAATAAAGAAGTCATTGAAGCGGATTGAAGGTGGGCAGTAGAGCGGGAACTCTCTCAAGGAACTATCCTTGCTGCGCCGATATTGTATATCCATCGTCCCGCACTGCCGATGAGAGTCATGTCTGCATCTTGGGCGATCCTGATCCCCGCATCAGTGGCAACAGCGAGAGACACCATCATTGGCACCATAGCGTGGGCTGCCATCGTGACCGTTTCAGACGTCAAACGTCCTGTGAAGAAGATGATGCACTGACGAGGATCGCATCCATAGACCTTTGACAGACCAATCGTCTTGAGCAGAGCATTCTGCCGTCTGATGTCCTCCGCGAACAGCCGCCTTTCAGTTCCTGCCTCCATTATCAGCGCGCCATGAGCACATCCAGTCTTCTTCCGCAATACCTGCAGCTCGTGGAGATGCAGGCATCCCTGTTCTATCTCTGCCATCTCGATCACAAGAGGTGGGGCTGCCTTTCTCCTCTGGTCATAGATCCTCATCTGTTCTATGTCAACGGTAGTGATGTAATCAAGCTGGTTGACATGTACCGCCTCCGCGGGTACCAACATCCCCATTGTAGCAAGAAGTCCGAGTGCAAGCTCTTGTTCTTGACCGGGACTTGCGGTCGTCTCCAGAATCTGCTGTCCATCCGACCAGGATATGATGACCTTGCGCTCAACAGCAATGGTTTCCCTAGTTGAGACGAACTTGCCATCCCTGTTCTCTGTCACTGATATTCTCTGCAGCCACTCCACAAACAACACCAGTCAGTACGGTGTGCTGGTATGTGAAAGGTCTATCGATTTCGTTCCGTCTAGTCGGGAACGATACGCGTTCCAGTCTTTCCACGGAGGGCTCTTGTAATGTTTGGAGGGTCTGTGATGAGAGCAAGTTCGCCCCCACGCTCAATGAACTGAATGCATGCCCTAATCTTTGGTAGCATGCTTCCCGGTGCGAATTGCCCCTCCGCGATGTACCTCTTGGCCTCAGAGACGGTCATGGAGTCAATTGGCTTCTGGTCGGGCTTGCCGAAGTTGACATAGACCTGCTCGACAGCAGTAGAGATGAGCAGCAGATCAACATCGAGGTCACTTGCGAGCAGACTTGACGCATAGTCTTTGTCGATGACCGCAGCCACCCCTGTGAGGTTGCCATCCTCGTCCTCGACCACGGGGATTCCGCCACCACCCACGGCATAGACAATTATACCATTCTCTATCAGTGCCTTGATCGCCTTCAGTTCAACAATCTTGCGTGGAATCGGCGACGGCACCACTCTTCTCCAACCGCGCCCGGAGTCCTCAATGACATTCCATCCGAGTGTCTTGGCTCGCTCCATTGCGGTATCTTTGTCCATGAACGTTCCAATTGGCTTTGTTGGTTTTTTGAAGGCAGGGTCGTTCTTGTCAACCACAACCTGAGTGATTACTCCGGCCATCGTCTTTTCGATACTACGCCTCTTGAACTCGTTTGTCAGTGCGCTTGCGAGCATGTATCCGATTTGACCCTGGCTCTGAGCGCCGCAATAATCCAGTGGAATCTCATGAACCTCTTTTGCAGCAATCTCTGACCTGCGAAGAATAGATCCCACCTGGGGTCCGTTGCCTGATGTGATTACGATGTTCCATCCCTCGAGAATCATGTCTGCAATATGCCTCGAGGTCTCCTGCGCCGCTTGATACTGGTCTTCAATAGAACGCTTTGTCTTGTCGCGAATTAACGAGTTGCCTCCGATTGCAACTACGCCAGTCTTTGGTGTTGCCATGGACTCACCTCAGATGAGAGGTAAACGCACTTGTGACCGACTTTTAAGATGTTTGTTCTGCGTCATTCTGTTCCTTGCACATACTGATGATGCGGTCCACGCCAAACTGTAGTTACTATTCGTAACATTGATGCAATAATCTTGGACATTTCGAAACTATTAAACGATAGTGATTAGCAGAACAGATCGTAGAAGGTGAATCAATGAATCGACGTGGTTTTGGCCGCAGACGAGGTCTTGGTCGTCCGAGAACAAGGCAAGGTCGCCACTACGGAAATTCTCGATGGGACTCCGTACGGGTCAGTGCTGTTGGACCTAGCTCTTCTTCTCTTGGAGATGATGTTTCTGTCTCCAGTGAGGCTCCAAAGTCTGATGAATCGCAAACCATCCACATACGGTCCCCGCCTGCTAGTGAGGGTCCACCCCGCCCTCATGTCGACCAGTCACTCTGTGCGAGCTGTGGCGTATGTATGCGCGTCTGCCCCGCTGGTGCAATCTCTATGGATGGTCCCTTTGCAGTCATTGATCAGCAGAGATGTGTTGGATGCGGCGTCTGTATTCGCGCCTGTCCACGCGGCGCAATCAAGTTTGGCTCATAGGTTCAGCCGATGATTGTGCGAGTTCGCCTCGGCATAGCCTTGACTTCGCTTCCTCATACGGACCTGAATCCTCTCTTGTTGCTGAGTCAAGGTGATCGCTACTTGGAATGTGCGCTGCATTAAATCTCGTTTATATAATCTCCGAAAACGAGAATTTTAACAGGATTTATAAGTCGCCTTGTAATTATCGCACACCCAAGGAACAGCGCTTCCGAGGAGAAACATCTTGAAAAGGAACATCTTTCTAGGGATTGCTATGCTTGCCATCTTTGCTTTTGCATTCTTGGCAGCCCCCGCAATCAACGCGGCCACTGTTCGTGATACAACATCTGTGACCCGAAGTGGTTATCGCGGTGGTCGCCGGTCGAACACACCCCCCACAGTGACAATCACTGCCCCTGCAAATCTAGCGACTGTCCAGGG
>JAGSHP010000426.1 GCA_029855925.1 Candidatus Thorarchaeota archaeon
TCTCATCATTGTGACTTTCTCTTTCTTACATAGAGGAATGTCCCAAGAGTTGCTACTCCTGCAATGACAATGGACCCTGCAATGAGGGGACCATAGAGAACGAGTACGTTTCGTGGCCAGAAACTGGTGAGCGCATTTCCAGCAGCCAACCAACTGTCGGCTATGCCCAGGAGATGTCCAGAGATTGTGTCCAGCTGTGAACTGTATTTTGCAAGTGCTGCGTCAAGGTCTCCAGTGGCATTGTACTGATGAGCAATTGCCGAAAAGGTCTCGTAGACGTTGCCAGTGATCTTTGTGATATTACCGACATGTAGAAGTGATGAGTTGTCTGATAGAGCCTCGAAATGCGGCATTGCACTATTGGCTGCCTCGTAGAACTCGGTGTAGTCATGCCCCGTCATGAACTTGGGAAGACTTGAGAGTGCCCCTTTGTAAGAGATGTACTGGAGGGTCACAGACGACTCTAAAGCAAGACCAAGGAACACGAGTAATGAGGACTTGAACTGACGTTCGTTCGATACGCCATCATAGACTGCAAGAAAGCTCTTGAGGCCGTCGGCTGTCATGTCCGTGGCAAGTCCACGAAAGCCCTTCTCTCCGAACTGCCAGATATATGCAGACGCTGCGCCTGGAGCATAAGACTCACCCTCGCCGAGAAGCCTGTCCCTGACGTATGGCCCCACTTGGTCTGTGAAGTCGGACGTGGTCGCCCCATCGCCCGGCTTGATGAGGATACTGATGTAGTACCTCTTCGACCATGCAAGATTCAGATTTGTGTAGCTGATCTGTGAGTAGTTGCCCCGCCCATCATCCGGGTATCCATAGTTATCGCCAAATGAGCCGACACCCGGATCCTGAATGTACGCTACGCCCGCTGAGTCGTTGTAACCGACAATTGCAACAGCATGACCCCCACCTGTCAGGCCCTGTTCTCGGAGGATATCGTAATCATCCGCTGGGAGCCATGACGGATCAACTGAGACCACAAGTGGGTACCCCTCATCGATGGCTGACCTCATGAGCGCAAAGGCCTCCGGCTCACCATCAATGACCGCTGCATTGATGCCGCGTGCACGGAAGTAGTCAAGCTGTTCGTCAATCCCCTCAACATTCGAGTCGAAGTAGATCGAGTAGTTCAACCCGTAGAGATTCGTCACGAACACCACCGGGTCTATCTGCTGATAGAGTGCCCCAGGAAACATCAGCAGGGTATCATTGATTCGGATGTACGAGAATGAGAAGCCGATACCCGACAGGGCGAGCAGGTCATACAACGAGACATCTGCTCCGGCATACTGTAACGCAATTGACGTTGCGGCCCAGTTACAGAACCCATTGACCTCCTGCCAGACGTAGGGCACTTGGGGGAGGACAACTGCGTCATCAGCGGTGCTGAAGTGTGTGCTGGGTATAGTCCGTGTAGTGGTGCCTGTTACTGGCACCAATATGAGCGTCAGAAGAAGAAATGTTGCTATCACTCTAGAGTTCATCCAATCGACCCATCCGGGTCTTCCACCATAGAGAAATAAGACTATCGAAGCGACAGTGTCCGTAGAGATACGTTTATTCTATGAACCTCACCCATGCACCATCGGCGATAGAATGAACTACCATCTCGTGCTGACACGCAAGTGTAATCTCAACTGCGAATACTGCCACGGTGGCGAAAATGCAGGCCCTGTCACTGAGATTCAGTATTCCTTTGACGAGCTGGATAAGTTCCTTGCACGGGACGATGACCCACAATTGATGTTTTACGGCGGGGAGCCAACGCTGCGGATCCCCCTCATGCTTGAGATCATGGACCGATATCCCCACGCCCGCTACATGCTTCAAACGAACGGTCTACTTCTTCATCGCATTCCAGAGGAGTACGTCCACCGTATCCACTCCATATTGGTCTCCATCGACGGAAGAGAACTTGTCACGGATGGCTATCGGTCAAAGGGTGTCTATCGCCGTGTGATCGACAATGTTCGATGGCTTGAGAAGATCGGATACAATGGTGACATAGTCGCTCGAATGGCGGTCTCGGAACAGAGCGATATCTACAAGGAGGTCCGTCATCTTCTAGACCTGCGAGACCCAACCTTCAGTCATGTTCACTGGCAACTGAATGTCGTCTGGGATGCCGAGGGCAACTGGACGGATTTTGATGGCTGGGTATCGAGGAGTTACAATCCCGGCATCTCTCGGCTCGTGCGTGAGTGGGTGGACAAGATGGAGGAGGGCGTCATCGAGGGGATTGTACCGTTCATGCCACTGATGTACACGCTCTTGACTGGAAAGACCTCCTTGCTCAGGTGTGGTTCAGGAATCAACACTTTTGCCATCCACATTGACGGCAGCATTGGAGTCTGCCCCATCTCACCAGACTGGGACTTCTCGATAGTGGGCGACATTCGCGAGACCGACCCGAAGAGCCTACGGAATGTGATGATGGTTGATGAGCCGTGTCCCTCGTGTGAAGTTTATGGCATCTGCGGCGGAAGATGTCTATTTGCGAACAAGGAGCGGCTGTGGGGTGATGATGGGTTCGATAAGATCTGTCAAACAGTGAAGCATCTGATCTACGAACTCCAAGCCCAAGTTCCTAGGGTCCAGCGCCTCATTAAGCGTGGACTGATCTCCGTGGAGGACTTTGACTATCCGGAATACAACAACGGGTGCGAGATCATCCCTTAGAGTGGTTCTTCTTCCTCTACCTCTGGTTCTTCAAGGCTTTTCTGCATGACAATGATCTCTTCGCCATCACGCACGGTCGTCTCGATCTCCTTGTAGCCCATTCGCTCGTAGAAATATTTCTGCTCTTCTATGGCTCCATACACCTCGATCTCTGCGGTCTTGACGCCGGAATGTGTGAGCATGTTCTCAGCATACTCCA
>JAGSHP010000339.1 GCA_029855925.1 Candidatus Thorarchaeota archaeon
CCTCTAGTAATTATAGGTTATCATTTTCAGCCCGAATCTCTAACAGGTAATGGCAACCGCATGCCGATGGAAAATGAGAGTCATCAGATACCTTGAAACGGATGATGGTGCGGAGGGCGAGATTTGAACTCGCGAATCACTACTGAACCAGGCCCTCAACCTGGCGCCTTTGACCTGGCTTGGCAACCTCCGCATTGTTTGGCGCTGAGTTTTCTCTTCATGTTGGGCTTTTTACCTTTTCGGGATGGACAAACGTTGCCTGACTGAAGAATGTTGCCTGACTGAATGACCAACCGCTCGGAGAAGTAGATGTGTGCGGTTTTGATGGTAGGTTATCTCTACCATCACTCCGCCATGAAATATTGAGATATCTATCTGGTTGCTGCAGCAAACCACTCAAAAGGTGGGAGTGGCCGAACTCGTACGACTTTCTTATCTTTTTTCCTTTGTCTTTTCATTTCTTTCACCTCTAAATCCTGAAAGTGTTGTATATTTTGTATTTAATGCTATGCAAATCTGCACAAGACGAAATGATCCCCGATTCGATTTTGCAAGAATGAGTTGGAGCCCCGGGCGGGAGTTTCGCCTATCGCTGGTATCACGAAGGTTTCGAACCCGCGGTTTTCTGCTTACGAGGCAGACGCCTTAACCACTAGGCCACCGAGGCTCTTTCTGGCGTAGGACGCCTGGAGTGAGTTATAAAACTTTATGATGGACCACCGTGTTGAGAGCATGAACGATTATGAAAGCTCGAGAGTTTGGTGAACGGCAGTTCTTGCAGACCATTGCTGGACTAGTCAATAGAGTTCCCGGAGCTCGTCTAGCTTGGAATGATGATGCATCAGACTTCCCGTTGAATGATGACACTCACATTGTAATCAATGTTGATACGTTTGTTGCATCTACGGATAGATTACCCGGAATGTCCGAGGCTCAGATGGGACGAAAACTAGCCGTCATGACTCTGAGCGATCTTGTAGCCAAGGGCGTGATTCCCTCCGCCGTACTTCTCTCCCTCTCTGTTCCTCCTGATTTCGAGCAGCAGAGTGCGCAAGAGATTGTACGTGGGTTCTCCCAGTACTGTATGAAGAATTCTGTTTCCTTTATTGGTGGGGACACTGGTACCGCTGATGATGTCGTATTGACTGGTGTGGGCATGGGCTTTGCACGCCCCGATGAAATTGTTGCTCGACGTGGTGCGAATGTTGGAGACACAATCGCGATTAGTGGTCATTTTGGGCTCACCTCGGTTGCCTTTCAAATGCTACTGAAGGGGGTCGAGGTGAAGGGATCTCTTGCGCAACGAGCCACGATTGCTGCTTACAAACCCGTGATTGATTTCACGTTGGTTCACAATCTAGCACAACATCAAGCAGTGACCTCCTCAATGGACAGCAGCGATGGTCTAGGCATCACACTCAATACAATGGCGTCGTTGAGTGGCGTTGCCTTCGAACTCACTCGTCTCCCCATCTCTGGGGATGTTCGCCAATTTGCGAAGTCACACAATATAGACCCTCTTGAGCTGGTCCTGGCTGGTGGTGAGGAGTTCGCCCTCGTACTCACAATTCCCTCCGAGAAATGGGCATTGGCCAAAGAGATTGCCAACGATGGAACCTTTGGTCTCATAGAGATCGGACATGTCGTTGAGGGGTCTGGTGTGACCTTGCTCAGTCAGGATGGCCCTGTTGACATCCCTTCCGATGGGTATGATAGTTTTCGGAGGTGGGGCTGACTGAATCGGATCATTCTACTTGATGGATATGTTGACGAGCCGACCTGTCTAGGCGTGCCACCGTATGTGAGCATCTATCCGCGATACGTAGCCGGGGCTATTTGGACGCACGCGCCACAGACCGAGATCATCTATCAGACGATTGACCAAGTCCGTGCCAGCTTTGAGGACGCATGGAATCTATGGACCACTGCTGATGCGATTCTTCTCATCGCTGGAATGATCGTACCTGGAAAGTATATGGGCGGCACACCTATCTCATTCAGAGAGGCAAAGGAGCTCCTCTCAGAACAGCGCATATCCTCAATTCCCAAGGTGCTACTTGGCCCTTGGGCTCGATTTGGAGTCGGGCGAGAGGGTGGGAAAGTCTCTCTCGGCTCTGAGGTGTTGTCCCCTCCCCTCGATTACATCATTAGTGGGGATCCTGAGATTGTCGTTGCTGAAGCCATTCAGGCAGGTGACTTTTCCCTCGTTGACACACACCTTGAACGGACCAGTCCTATGGAGATTGAGAAGTACGTACTGCGAGGAGCAAAGATCGTTGAGCAGTATCCGGGAATAGATCGTGGTTACACAATCTGTGAGATCGAAACGTATAGAGGGTGCCCCCGATTCATCTCTGGAGGATGCTCCTTCTGCGTAGAACCGACCTACGGTCCTCCACAGATGCGAGAGATCAACGACATTGTGCGAGAGATTGAAGCACTTCATGCGTACGGGGTGAAGGCATTTCGTATTGGTCGGCAGGCTGACCTGTTCACATTTGGGTCTGTTGAGATTGGTGAAGAGGAGTTTCCCGTTCCGAACCCTCCACACATTGAAGAGCTCTTCTCCAAAATCCGCAGAGTCGCCCCTGACCTGAAAGTTCTGCATATAGACAATGTCAATCCGGGTACAATCGCACACCATCCTGAAGAGAGCAAATTGGTGGCCAAAAGCATCATAAAACATCATACAGTGGGCGATGTTGCAGCATTCGGCATAGAGTCGCTAGATCCAGAGGTCATCCGCCGCAATAATCTGAAGGTCAATACAGAGGAGGCTCTGGCCGCGGTACGTACTCTCAACGAGGTGGGTCGCGCCTCGCCACCATGGGAGCTACCACATCTCTTGCCAGGAATCAATCTTCTCTATGGTCTTCCGGGTGAGAGCTCAAAGACTCTCGAGTACAACCTCTCATTTCTCCAAATGCTCCTCGAGGAAGACTTGCTTGTACGACGAATCAATATTCGTCAGGTGATCGGTTTCAGCAATACCCGTCTTGGAACACATCATCGATCCCGTCTGAAGCGCCACGAGTTCTTCGCTCACAAAGCCAAGATTCGCGACACAATCGATGTTGAGATGCTCCGTCGCGTGGCACCAAGAGGAACAATCATTCATTCGGCATTTGCAGAACATCAGGATGGCAACTCTCTCCTGTTGAGACCACTTGCATCCTACCCTCTCCTCTGCCATATGCCACTCGGCAAGGAATCGCCCTCGGTCATTGATGTCTTTGTGATTGATCACGGTCCCCGCTCAGTGACCGTTCTTCCATACCCATTCCGCGCAAGGGACGCAAGCCTCTCACAATGGCGCCGTATTCCTGGAATCGGGGCAAAACGCGCAGCCAGACTAAAGCTAATTGAGCATATGAATGACCGCTCAGACATTGAGCGCGCCCTAGAGACACCAATACCGGACTGGTTGTTCCACGCGCTTAGATTCTGAAAACTATGGCGGGCCCGGCCGGATTTGAACCGGCGACCTCTAACTGTCATCGACCTTGCGTGGTGCGAAGGCTCATAGAAGGCTAGCGCCCTATTCTTCTCCC
>JAGSHP010000418.1 GCA_029855925.1 Candidatus Thorarchaeota archaeon
ATACAGAACCCAGGGACACACAGGACTCGACTGCACCTCACGATCAATCTGGGAATCAACAGAGTTTCACAGCACCACTTAATGAGACACGCGCGCGTCTTGAGGGCACTATAGCAGCTCTGTATTTTGGGCCTCTATTCCCCAAAAGACTCACGTCGAAGGACCACGATGGCCCCACCGAATCCGAGAGATCAAAGTATGCAGAATGTTCCAAGTTCCACATATTGAGAATCAGGCTCACAACCCGATGGACATCGTTAGTATTGCCAATATGGCACGCTTCCTATTGGGCCGCTCTCTCCTATCTTGCTCTGGTTTCTCTAATCATAGGTCAAGATCTCGAAATATATAATCTATTACTCATAGTGGGTGTCGGTCAGACAGTTGCGACATATCTTCATGTCATGCAGAAGCCAAAGGCGGTCCAAGCACTCCTCAAGAGGCATCTCATTGTTTCACTTGGAACAATGTGTTTCTCGCTTCTCCTATTCATTACGTGGATTGCCAGTCCAGTGATAATGTACATGGCACATCATTATGCTCTTGATGGTTTCAATGTCCTCGCAATTCATGTCTTGGTGGGGGCAGGAGTATTGACTGCATTACTTACTGCTATCACCTATGTTAAGGTCAAAATGCACCGACTCTGCTCTGATGTGTCAACATTCTGGGAGAATCTACGACGATAGACATTTGGTCCTTCATTCGGCTGTTTGCCTCATGTCGGAAGTCTTTAATGACCGCCTCGTGCGCAGTATGGTATGGTGAGCATAGTGTCTGAAGAACGATCAGCCTCTCAATCCAATACAGACATCAAGGCGTTCATCTCCATACTGAGACCCCAAAACTGCATCATCGGAGGACTCACTGTCATTGCTGGACTTGCGATTGCGTATCGCATGAACCCTGTGGGAGTCATCCATGACTACTGGCTCAACTTTCTTTTCGGCTACATCACATACTTCTTTGTGGCGGGGGGCGGCAATGTTGTCAATGACATATTTGACATCGAGATTGACAAGATCAATCGTCCACACAGAGCGCTCCCAAGCGGGCGAATGAGCATACGTCAGGCATGGGCCTACGTTGTGTTACTTAGTGTCTTGGGCGTGATTTTCGCGGCTCTAAATGGGGTATATGGGGCCATAGTCGTCGTGGTATTCCTCATTGTGGGCTACGCCTATGCCTCGAAGGTCAAGGAACTGGGACTGGCTGGTAACTTTCTTGTCGCCTTCTCTTTCGCATTTGGAGTGATCTACGGCTCCTTCATCTATGGCGAGCTGGTGAACAATCTCGTCATTCCTACTCCGACATGGCTCTTCTTCATCACCGCTTTCATGATTCTTCAGGCTCGCGAGACCATCAAGGGTGCTGAGGATGTGGAGGGAGATGCTCTTCGCAATGTGCGCACCATTGCCCGTGTCTATGGCTACAAGGCCGCTGCGGGTGTTGCCTTCGTGTTCAACATCATTGGGGTGATCTGCTACTTTCTCATATGGTATCTAGGCTTTGCCAGTTGGGACCTGTGGATTCTCCTTGTTCTTGGCATGGCTGTCGTACTCGGTGCCGCAGTTGCCCCGCTCAAGAACCCCTCCAACAAGAAGGCACTGCTAATTGGTAGCACTCTTGACAAGGTGGGAGCACTTGTAGGACTCATCACATTTGTCATAATCCCTCTGTATGGGATTATTATCTAGTGCGTCAATGCACCTGCCAAAACGTCCACATCAGGACTATCATACACGCAAGAGAGACCAGGAACGCCCATTCCGTGGAGGTATCATGTGCCTCCCTTATGCCGAATATCAAGAGAAATCCGACCCATGCAAACGAGGCTGCAGTCGCATAGTCTAGCATTATCCAGAATCCTGAACTATGTATCGCCATTACCACTGCCGCCCACGTGGCTGGATTGCTGACGTTATAACCAACGGGAGCTGCCAGCACCACAACTAATGCCGCAAGCCTCACAAGAACAACAGGGAAGATGCTATAGCCGACGATTGATAGTGTCTTCATCCTCCCACCAAGCCCTCCAGTGATCTTGAATGCGAGATGTGCAAAGGCTGTGCCCAGAAAGAGATAGATCATTCCAAGTAGAATGTTGGTCACTATTGATGCTACCGTACCAGCGTAGAATTGGACGCCGTCTGCGGTCGATAGGACGTTCATATTCACAATCGTGCCGTTGACGTTGACTGGAACATACATCTTCGATGAAACCGTGAGATAGTAGCCTGCTATGATTAAGGCATTGAGAATTATGATGATCAACGGACCTACTGCATCAGGCTTTTGCCCAATATCCCTAAAGGTGGGTGCTGGACGTCGGATTACTCCCCACAGTCGTTCCAGTGGACCCATCATTCTTACATCTGGGGACTCCGGTCTCTTCAGCAGAGGCAGCAGTCGCTCTAGTCTCTCCTCTGCGATGGTCTCCTTGCATACTGGACAAACAGTTGCATCTGCTGGGACTGGGCTACCACAAAAGGCACATCGACGTACCATAGAGCTTACTCCTTGCACAGGTATGTTTCAATGTGTGCCTCTTGTGTATTTAACTCAATTGCGAGTGAAGCAGGGCGTCTCATGAACTACCAGATGCCCAAGTCCTTGTACAGGGGTGTCAAGTGCACTGTTGCATACGGCACCATTGCATCCCAGAGACTCTGGACCGCATTCAGCAGAATGGTGTAGTTGAGAATGAACCCAACGTCGTCAATGCCAAAGAGGATGGGTGTCAGTATGATATTGGTTGGAATCATGACCAATAGTCTAATGATGAAAGCCACAAGCATGAGCCATGCGTATGTCTTAGATTTGCCCAAGGTTTCCCCCCTCCTCTCCGATGTCTTCATACTCGCATAGACGCTTGGCACAAGAATCATTGGCAGCGTGGCCAGTAGTTTGAACATGGGCCCGACCATTGTTGGATCATAAAAGCCCAGCCCGATGGTGCCGACAAGTGAGGTCGCTATGCCAACATAGGGACCCCCAATGAGAAACGCAGCAATCCACACAAGAGACACCGGATCGAAGAGTGCTATCCCCCAATTCAGTCGTGGTAAGAATGATGCCACCGGCGCAATGGCAATCGACAATGCTGCGAATATTGCCACGACTGCAATCTTCTTTGTGCGCTCACTCTCTCTAGATA
>JAGSHP010000208.1 GCA_029855925.1 Candidatus Thorarchaeota archaeon
ATTAGCTCCAAGGCTTCGCCAATGCCTGGTGGCGGTGCACCAGACCGTGACCTTGGCGATGAAGACTAGACCTTTCAAATAGCACAATAAGAGGAAATAGGCATGTCGAACAGTCCCGAAGAAAATGAAACCACAGAGGAAATGTCTCTAGAAGAAAAAGCTGCCATGTTGACCAACATTCCCGGTGTAGGCCCGCGAACTGCTGAGAAGTTCGTGGCTGCAGGCTATGACACAATTGAGAAAGTAGCCTCAGCACCCGCCGAGGAGATAGCAGCAGCAATAACGGGTCTTAGCGTGCCTAAGGCTGAAGTGTTGATTGCAGAGGCTGTTTCGCTTCTTGAGGCTGTGGCATCTGGGGCTGTAGATCTGTCCGGAAAGTCCAAGTCGAAACGGAAGGCGGCAGCAGAGCCTGAGCCTGACGTGCACGAGCTTGAGCCCATGGCAGAGCTCGTACCTGAAGAGGAGTTGACTTCTCTCACCACGGGTTTTGAGCGTGAGAAGGAAGAGATGGGTATTCCCATTGGTCCCAAATGGCTCACACGGTTTGAGAAGGCTCGAATCATAGGAGCCCGAGCACTCCAAATCGCGATGGGTGCTCCAACGCTCGTAGACATGGCATCTGCGCCACCTGGGCTCTTCGCACTTGCCGAGGAGGAACTGCGTGCAGGCGTTCTTCCAATGACCGTCCGACGAACAAAGCCGACTGGCGAATATGCCGATATTCCTCTCTCTGTGCTCTTGCAGAATACGAGGCTGGACTAGTTCCATGCCTCTTCTGTCCTTTTCTTTTTCTTGTACCTTGAGCGTAAGTTCTAAATGTGACTTAGTTCAGTGGACGGTCTCCTGAAAGGTGATTGTATATGCAAGCGGTGTTCCTACCTCCAGATCTCATTATTCGAATGGTCCTAGGATTTGCAGTTGGTGCCCTGATTGGTCTGGAGCGTCAGAAGCGAATGTCCGAGAGCGACGCCATTGGCGTAAGGTCCTTTGGCCTCCACAGTCTCTTTGGAACGCTCGCCGCCTACTCCTACACCGTTACCGGTAATGCTGTTGTACTGATGTATGCAGTGGCCATCTCGGTCGTCTTTGTCACCGCCCAAGTCGTGTACAAACTCTTCCGTACAATGAGAAAGGGTATGACGACCGCTATCGTCTTTGCAATCTCATTTGTTCTGGGCGCACTCGTTGGGCTTGACACTCCTCCGACACCACCGTCTCTCATCGGACCCTTATCCGTACTTGCAATGACGGTCTCATTTCTCATCTTCCTTGTCCTAGGCTTCAAGGAAGAACTAAGCGCTGCTGTGGCTGTGATCACTCGTGAGGAGATGATCAGTGCCGTTGAACTCGCCGTGCTAATCTTGTTTCTCTGGCCATTGATGCCCGAGTACATTGAGATTGGATTTGTGCGGTTCCCCATCTTCCAGACTTACTGGCTGATTGTCCTGCTCCTTGCTATAAGCTTCGCTAACTATCTTCTCATCAAGAAGTACAAGCATAGAGGACCCTACTTCTTCGGATTCTTTGGAGGATTTGCTAACAGCGAGGCTACAGTGTCCAGTCTCTCGGACTTCTATGTGAAGACAAAGCGCAAGTTCACCGGGCGCGTGTCACTCGGCGCCATCTTCGCCAATCTTGCAATGGTTCTCCGTAATGCGGTCATCATCCTTCTACTCGACCGTACGTTTGAGATAATCCGCTACTACCTCATCCCACTGGGGATTCTCTTACTAATGGGTATATTTCGAATGATCAGCGAGCGGAAGTACGTGCTTGAGGGCGAGGATCATGAGATTGATATTCGTCTTGTTTCACCGTTCGAGTTTGGAGCCGCACTGCGATTTGCCGCAGTCTTTACTGTGGTCTCATTCATCTCAATAGCTCTACAGAATGCATTCAGTGATGTAGGTATCATCGTTGCTGCAATCTTTGGAGGCTTCGCCTCTGCAGGCGCAGTGGTTGCTATTGCCGCACCTGCCTACGGCGCCGGGCTGATCACGCTCCAGACCGCAGTGATAGCAGTCATATTGACAACCACGACCTCTGTATTGAACAAGATTCTCTATGTCTACTCTGCAGACCGCGAGGGAACGCTCGCTCGTCGTGTCGCCAAGGATTCTCTCATCATGGCTGTTGGTGTGGTCATATACCTCGTGTTGATTACAACGAACTTCATCATGCTGGCATAATGGTGTCACTCATGAAACCACGGTCCTACCGTGGAGCGCATTGACGATCTCCAGTGCACATAGTCATTGAGAATTCTTTATTTGTTGCCGCAAGCTTACGTACTATCTGACTGTTTGCTCCTATACTTGGGGCAAGGGGATAAGCACAATGGCATTCGAAATAAAAAATAACGTGTATTGGGTTGGAAAGATTGATTGGGAACTCCGCAAATTTCACGGTGAGGAATACTCTGCGCACAGAGGCTCCTCCTACAACTCCTATCTCATTAAGGATGATCACAACGTGTTGATCGACACGGTATGGTCCCCCTTTGCTGATGAATTCGTGGCGAATCTGTCAAAGACCATACCTCTGAAGGACATCGACTTCATCGTTGCAAATCACGGCGAACCTGACCACAGTGGTGCGCTCCCGTTATTGATGAAGGCCATTCCTGACACACCAATCTATTGTACTCCAAATGCTGTCAAATCGCTCAAGGGATACTATCACGAGGACTGGGATTTTCACACCGTCAAGACTGGTGACAAACTCAGTCTTGGGTCGCGTGACTTGGTCTTTGTGAGCGCGCCCATGCTTCACTGGCCAGACAGCATGTTCTCGTATCTGACAGGGGATAACATTCTCTTTCCCAATGACGCCTTTGGACAACACTATGCCACTGAACTACTGTATAACGACCTTGTGGATCAGAACGAACTGTACCAAGAGTGCATCAAGTATTACGCTAATATCCTGACGCCGTTCAGCAGGGCAGTCGTCAAGAAGATCGAAGAGGTACTTGGTCTTGGTCTGCCCGTTGATATGATCTGTCCAAGTCACGGTGTACTGTGGCGTGACAATCCTCTGCAGATTGTTCACAAGTATCTCGAATGGGCCAAGGACTATCAAGAGAACCAGATCACAATTCTGTACGACACGATGTGGAACAGCACACGTAAGATGGCTGAGGCCATAGCAAAAGGGATTGGACAGGCCGATAAGGACGTGGTCATCAAGCTCTACAATACAGCACGTGCTGACAAGAATGACATCATCACTGAAGTGTTCAGGTCAAAGGCGATTCTTGTCGGTTCACCCACCATAAATCGTGGTGTTCTGTCTTCGGTCTCTGG
>JAGSHP010000226.1 GCA_029855925.1 Candidatus Thorarchaeota archaeon
CCTGAGGGGTATGGCGAGATGACCACTGGTGGGGCTCGTGAAGAGGACCTTGACAGTATTGTGGAACGGATAAAGGCTGAGGGATTCAATCCGGATGACTATGGATGGTATCTCGACCTTCGACGGTATGGCTCTGTCCCACATGCAGGATTCGGTCTGGGCACCGAGCGGCTAATCTGGTGGATGCTAAAACTCGAACACATCAGAGACGCTTGTGCATTCCCGCGAGTGCTCAATCGTGTCACACCGTAGGCACGTATCACTTTCCTGGCACGACCTCATCTGGCAGGCAGTCTATCAGCCGCCGAATCAGGTTACTGAAGCTCTCACCAGGCTTCTTCAGTTCCGTGAGCTGATCATAGATGTCATCAGCCACTACAATGTGCTTTGCCATCACTATCCCAGTTAATCATACAACCATCACGTATCAACATTTGCTAGAGAATTTGGGCACATCGAACAAGTAATCAATACAAACCATCTCAGGTTGATAGGTGTCCCTCGTGGAGAAAGAATCTGAACTCAGGACTTGGTTATGGATATTTCAGCTCTGGATCCCACTGTATGCCGTTCTAATGATAATCAGAGTTGCTCTGGGAACAGCCATCAATCCAGCATTGTTTTGGCTGAGTCTACTACTTATAGTGCCAGTCATCGTTGCGCCTGTCACGTACAAGAGCCTCGTGGGAGGAGGCTGCAGCCTCAGATTCCACATATGCCCACTTGTCAAGGGAATCATTGCGGGACTCGTCATGTACTTCATGGCTCTCGCGGCGGACTTTGCCATTGGCCTGCTTCTAGGCGGAAACCAAACATGGAGCTTGCTCTACGGCACCACAGTCATCAGAGACCCCAATCAGATCTGGTGGTTCAGTGGTCTTGCCGGTGGAATCATGGCACGTATAGCTGAGGTCAGAGGAGTTTGACGGCAGACCTCAATCTCTATTGTTGAATGAGGCAGTGTAGATGAGCACGTAGACAGGACAGGACATTCACGAGCAATACGTGAAAATGCATTTATCCAACCACCTGTAACAACACATCATGGAGATCTGGCCACTTGTCAGCACTCTGGGGATGATCTTGTCCATCCCGATTCTCTTCAAATCGTATGAGCATGAGAGCTTGCGTGCGAGATTTGGTAGGGAGAGAGGAGATCGTCTGGCTGAGAGATTGGGACTGATCTCTGGATACATGTATTTTGGATTCTGGATCGCGCTATGGCTGGTACCACAGGAACGCTTCGCTCTTGGATTAATGAAGGGAGCCACACTGGTCATCCCACTGATGGGGCTCGTGACTCTCTCGATTCCCCTTGATCATCTCATAGTCGGCATCGGGTTCATAATTCCTGGTGCATGGCTGGGAATCGCGGGAGTGAGAGAGGTCTCGCTCCGAGTTGCAGAATATCATCGACCAGAGAAGGTCGTGTCGACAGGAATCTACTCTCACGTGAGACACCCCCAGTACCTAGGTGGAATGCTCTCACATATGGGAATGACCTTCTTCCTTTCGGGACTTGGCTCTCTTCTCCTGACGCCCATTGTCATTTTGATCAACTTCGTCATTGCCAGAAAAGAGGAGATGGAGATGGTTCGCGAGTTTGGAGAAGATTATGAAGAGTACAAACGACAGGTCCCCATGTTCATTCCCAAGTTGTAGGGACCAAAAGAGAGAGGAGGCCGCTCAAGAGAGCAGCCTGCATTACTATTTTCGTCGGACAATGACGATTCCCACAATAACAAGAACTCCGATGATAACTGCGGACAAGACCAGTGGGTCGCCCAGTAATGGGTCCAGTAATGATGCAAATGGGCCTGTACTGGAGGTCATTGTTGTGGTTGTTGTGGTTGTTGTGGTCGTGGTTGTCGTGGTCGTCGTCGTGGTATAGGAATCGGGGGTCCAGCCAGCCAACATGGCAACCATCCACCAGAAAGCTTTGCCCTTTTGCTCGCAGCTTGTGTAGGTGGTATGACCAGCCTGATCACCATCGAAATCAGGATGCTCTACAGGTACGTGGTAGGTCACACTGCCGACCACATAGTCGTAAGTCGCGTGGTCGCCATTGCTCCATGAGTCCAGGTCGGCGAAGTCAAACAGGACCTTGTCATTGGTCCTACAGTAGTCTCGAATCTGTTCGTTGCGCAAGTAACGATTGTAGCCATCCTCGCCAATAGCCTGAGCGTTGCCCGTCATGTAGACAAAGGTGACACCAGGATGAGCACTCTCAAATGACGACATGGCATCAAGGTACTCCTGTACCTCTGCCTCCGAGTAGTATTCAAGCTGGGTACACCAGGACCACATTGATACATTCAGGGACGGATTGTTGTTCAGAGTATTATGAGTCATTGTCTGACCGGTGGAGCCCTGCCAGTAGAGATCCGGAGTTATGTAGGACTCGCCATCATTGCCGTCATACATGCAGAGGGCATCCGCCTCACTGGGGAGTGAATTGCCTCCACGGGCATAGGAGAATGTGGCATTATCAGACTCGATTCGTTCAAGACCTGTGATGATTTGACTGCCGTGGCTGGTATGTGCATAATGGAACTTGATGTGGGCCTGTGCCGCATCGATGTACTCGCCCGGAATCAAGTTTAGGTCTATATTGTTATGATCAATGATCAGACCGCCGTCCCAGGCCTTCGCAGAGATCTGGGGTACTGTGTTCTGAGCGGCATGACCAATCTGCAGTCCACTCAGCAAGATTAGCAGTAGTGGAATCAATAGGACTGTTTTGGTAGTGACGCGTTTCACCATAATGAAACTCCTCGAGATGAATAATCTCATCAAACAAAAGAAGTTCATTAATATTTTGGGAATATAGTGAAAAAAAAGAGGGGGGAGAAAGACCCCCTTACAGGTCTTACTCCCTTCTGCGAACCATTGCTATTCGCACGACGACTGCGATGACAGCAATGCTGCCTCCGACAATCAATACAGAAGACGCGGTCAGTAACTCATTGATATAGTCACTCACAGCTCCTGGGGCACGTTCGGGGTAGACGGCATAGATGGGATCATGGGTGATCGCGTAGCCACTCCAATTCGCATAGCAGGAGCTATAGTAGTAAGTTGAGACTCTCCAATCAGCGGTCCCTAGAGGAAGTCCTTCCTCAGCCATCTCGATTTCATCAAACTCTACAAAATAGACAAAGACCGGATAGATAGCCGTACCGACAGGGTAGTTACCACCATCATAGGACCAGAGATAGGTTCCACCAAACTCGACAGCAGCAAGGGTACTGTTATCGACCCCAACTATCAGTTCAGGAGAATCATCATCGGACGCCTCCTCTGAGTAGTCATCAGAGTTCTCAACTGTGAGATCATAGGATGAGAATGAGCTGTAGTAGTCGATGGTCAGGCCAAGTCCCTCAAGTGCGTCTATGTGTGCACCTGTCACTGGGTCAAGGAAATCGCCAATATGTTGGTCAATCTTGAGAACAACAGATGTGTCTTTGATCTCGAAGCGGTAGGTCATTGATAGCGAGGTCAATGTGGCATTGATTGGATTGGACTCCTCAACGTAGGAGAAACCCATCCCCTCTGATGCTTCTAAATCCATGGCAAAGATGGGCATGTCAGGATAGAACTGACCACTAATATTGACCACTTCAACGCTCCACTCGAGTTGACCTGCATCATTCACATAAGGCGTTGTGATGCGACCTATCTCAGCAGAACTAGGAATGAAATAGTATTGCAGTTCTGACGCGGTCTCGTTTAGAGCTTGGTAGCTCCAATCGGGAACACCGTCCCCATCAACGTCATACGAAATCGTATCATATACCATGTCCATGACTCCGTTTCCATTGCGGTCGTCAAATACGCTCATTCCGCTGAAATAGTGCTCCATCCACTGGCTATTGTTGCCTTGGACTGTCATTTCATTGACATCAAAACCAAATCCAGAGTAGTCAAAGCTCTCATCGAATTCGATTGACCCAACAAGTGAGGCTGCCCAGGCATACTCGGACTTCAGATGGGGGACAACTGTGGCGGGGTCTACAGGGTTCATCTCTTCGTCATACCATGTGTAGTTAGCATTGACATAGTACGAGTAGGAAACCGTGTCAAAGTAGAACGAGGAGAAGAGAATCACTTCGTCCCCAGAGAGGGCTGACGGATCGAAGTCATACATCACGTCCCAGATGTACTCAGAGCTGATGCCCCTGTTCGACAACCATGTCACATAGGAGCCATCTGGATCTACAATGATGCTTACTAGAAGATTGGAGAAGGACCAGTCAAGGGTGTAGTTGTATGTCCCGTCCTCCAGAATGTAATAACTGTCACCATCAATAGTTTCGACCTCATAGTACCAGTAGTCCTCATTCCCGGATCCACCTTCGTCGTCACCCGCGGGTTCGTGAGGCTCTTCGCCAAGTGCATCAGTACTTGACTGGTTCCACCACTGCCAGTACATATAGACTCCGGGGAATACTTCAGTGAAGGGATCAGGCGTCTGACTGGGCTCGTTGGCTACTGGATCCGCGACAACGGGAACCGTAGTCCGTCCCAGAATCAGAATCGCCATAAGAAGAATTACTGCGGTAGCGCTTAAGATCTGTTTCTTCATGATAACACCTCAGTAGGTATCTGTAGTTATCCAGGGTACAAAGTGTAATAGAGGTTCGTTGTGAACCGTTCAATGCTAGTTGATTTGCAGACATGAAAACGTTCTTTTTTCGGAATAGCAGGACCGAAATGCCATTTACCGTTCGATTGGTAATTTGGGCTTCGATTATCTTCTGACACTCGACTCGAGTGTGACGAGCTTCGTCTTTCCATAGTTCTCGCGATGGATCAACGACTTACGCTCCAGAGCCGACAGGGCGACACTGAGCGTGGACTTACTGAGTCCAGTGACTCGTCTCAGTTCATCCTGAGGGAGAACCCCATCATTTTCCTCCAATCTGTTCAGTATCCTGCGCTCGGTGTTCGTCAATGTGACGACTATGACACGGCCACTGTCATCATCATCATCACCAGACTTCACAAGAGTTGCTTCCAGAGAGGAGATTCTGTGCTGCAGTCGCACCAACACAAGTATTGTGATATTGACCGTCAGTACAAGTGCGATTATGAGAGCGATTGTTGTTGCAAAGAATACGACCTCCCGGGAGATTGATGATGCTGCACTCCAGACCCAGATTGACCCTACAAGTATGGCAACTGAGAGGATGATTATCAGCAAGTCGGTTCGTGTGAAACTGGGCGTGCGCACGGTCAATTGCATTCACCTTTAGTGTTCACGTTGAACAAGCCAATTGCTATAGTGAGCATCGGATGTCATAGGGAATAATGGAACTATGATATCATGTTCATCTTAAATCTCTTCACAATCTGGACCATGACTGTCAAAGTCACAATGTTAGCGTTCGTTAAGAGATGTAAACAGTTCTCGTGATGCAACTCAGACATCATGCTCACGCAGGCCATACTTCGTAGTTGTAGAGGTCTCTTCCCTAACTAACAGGTCGCAGATGAAATATTGACGTGATGGGAAGGTTATTCTATCTTCAATTGACACAGCAATTCACAGGTGATGGAGTCAAACGACAGTACACCGCCTTGGAGAGAATAAGTATTGTCACAGAGAGTCACTGGTCAACTGACAAGGAAACAACTTCAAGAACTACGAAGACTCGAGATTGTGAAACATGCCTTGGAAGAACTACGCCGAAGGGGCATTTCCGCAGACATCCCCATCTGTCCGGCTTGCAAGAGCCCACGACTGGTCAGAATCACGTCGTACTACGACCTTGGTTATCTTGGTTCGCTACAGCCTGCGTATTACTGTCTGGATTGTGGATGGTACGGTCGAACACTGACGATAATGACAAACCGCCCTGAGGATGATGCCATCCTTGAGGACATGCAGGATGCATTTGGTGACCGAGCTGACATGGTTGACCAAAAGGTCACAGCAGATGAGGAAACCGATGAGAGAGACCCCTTTACAAACAATACATCATGACTCTGTGACGTCAACTCGCTGCAGCTCGAACACGACGGGGTTCTTTGCGTCTGGGCACGCGTGAGTGGCGCGACACTGATCATCTAACCAGGGGAAGCGCGCATTGAACATCATTGCAAACGCCTTGGGGAGAAGGGAGTAGAGTGCGGAGATGCAGACATGTCCACTGATACCAGACTCGCTTATGAGAAACTCATCACCGACCTTGTGACCGAGAGCGCACGTGCCCTCTTGACTGATCACCGTACATTTGACCGACCATGCTTTTTCACGAATACAATCACTATTTGCCATGAGCGGTATTTCTAGAGGTTCATGATAAATGCTGTCACGACTCTACCGTGGAACTGTCATCCGAAGAGCTCGGAAAGTCAACATTGCTATCAACGGCTGGGGGACATATCTCCAGTGAGGCGGTCTCTTCAAGGTCAGGGGGATACTCTCCAGCACGTCGTAACCCTTCACTGGCGGCGATGGGACCGATGATCTGCAAGAGCATTGTCGTGATGATGACAACATTTAGAATCAGAAGCCCTGTCTGAACCGCACCAACTGCACCAAACTTCTCTTCAACAATGAGAGAGAGCCCGACTGCCACGCCTGCCTGCGACATTAGACAAAAGCCGAGAAACTTGGAGGTGAGGAGCGGCGCCTTAGTGAGGCGGGCTCCTGAATAGGCTCCAACATATTTGGCAAGAGAACGCCCACCCACGTAGAGGAGTGCAAGAATAATGACCGTGACGCTGAGAGCCTGTGAGAGATTTATCGAGGCACCTACAATCACAAAGAACAGCATCACAACAGGGGACATGATTGCCTTCATAGTATGGCATACTGGTTCCTTCTTGGGATCAACGTAGTTTCCGACCATAAAGCCAAACACCATGCATGCAAGAATTGCACTCATGTGAAGCCATGTCATCAGACCGACGAGCAGGATGATGAGCCCAAGCTCGAACTCGAGAAGTTTTGCTCGGTTAGCCTCACGATTGATGAAATAAACCATGCCCGCACCGAAGATGGCCCCTGCCAAGCTGGAAATCACAAGGTCGACAATTGTTATCATGAGCGCATTTCCAATGGTCGACGCACCTGAGAAGTAGAGTGCGGCAAAGGAGATGGATACGTTCGCCAAGAGTATTGCAATGACATCATCGAGGGCAAGTACGAACATCAGGGTCTCAGTGAGGTTGCCCTTTGCATTCCGTTCCCATATCACCATGACAGTGGATGCCGGATCAGTAGCACTGGCCAGAGCGCCGAACACGATTGCGATGAAGATGTTGTTCAGGATTAGGTTGGTCAAGAATGCAACCAGAACGAATGTGAGTATCGACTCAAAGACCAAGATGGTGCCCATTTGACGGAGACGTCCACGGAAGACATCCTTGCGAATTTCCAGCCCAATGTTGTAGCCAATGAGGCCCAATGCAAGGTCTACAACAGGGAACATTGCCCGACGAATCTCATCGTTGATAATACCAATAGAGCCAAGAAAGAGGCCTGCAATCATGAAACCCAGAATCTGGGGAATGCCCACTCGTTTCATTAGAACGGCTCCGGCGAATGCAAGCACAATTCCAAGACCAATAATCAACAGGGGCTCGGAAAAGGTGGGGTCTAGAATCGGAATCTGCATTCGAACACCATCGTATTTGTATTGATATGAACTTGATGAAAGCATTCACTTTTGAACGTGTTGATTGAATAGCGTTCCAACTGGTCTCAAACAGAGGGGATGGCTTGCTTGTCGATGCCGGCATAGGCTAACTCTCGCACCTACCAAATTCCGAAGAGCTGGGGACCTCAATCGGCTCCTCGACGCAGACAATAGGGAACTCACCGGCTCGGCGAAGCCCCTCACTGGCTGCAATTGGTCCAAGGATCTGAAGGATCATTGTCGTCATGATCACCACGTTCAGGATTAGGAAGCCCGCTTCGGCTGCACCGCCGGCCCCAAAACTATTCTCTACGACCAGCGAGAGACCAACAGCAATTCCAGCCTGCGACATCAGACAGAGACCGAGATACTTCGATGTTAGATCGGGGGCCTTTGTGAGGCGAGCTCCTGTGTATGCACCGACGTATTTCGCAATGGAACGACCACCAACGTAGAGAACTGCAAGAACCAGGACTGTGACATTGAAGGCCTGAGTGAAACTGATCGAACCCCCAACAATCACAAAGAACAGCATGACAACAGGGGACATGACTGCCTTCAGTGTATAACAGACGGGCTGTTTGGTCTTGTTGACGTAGTTGCCCACTACAAAGCCAAAGACCATGCACGCAAGTATCGCACTCAGATGCAACCATATCATGAATCCAATCAGGAGAATGATCAGACCCAGTTCTAACTCAAGTAGGTCACGCCTCTTGGGCTCATGGTCAATCGAGAACACCAGTACGGCACCAAACACGGCACCAAAGACGCTGGAGACCCCAAGGTTGAGAATTGTCGAGAGGATGGCCTCTACGAAAGTGATGGCCCCCGCATAGGTGAGTGCCACAAAGGAGATTGACACATTCGCAAGCAGAATTGCAACAACGTCATCAAGCGCCAGGACGAACATCAGGGTCTCTGTCAAATTTCCCTTTGTGTTCTTCTCCCATATCACCATGACCGTAGAGGCGGGATCTGTTGCGCTGGCCAGGGCGCCGAACACTATTGCGATGAGAATGTTGTTCAGAACCAGATTGGTCAGGAGAGAGACGACTACAAATGTGAGAATTGACTCAAAGATTAGAATTGTTCCCATCTGGCGTGTCTTGCCACCAAACACGTCCTTTCTGATCTCGAGCCCAATGCTATAGCCGATGAGTCCCAGAGCAAGGTCCACAACAGGGAACATGGCTGAACGTACCTCTTCATTCAGGATCCCGAAACTACCAAGAAAGAGACCTGCAAGCATAAAGCCAAGAATCTGAGGCACACCTGCTCGCTTCATCATAACAGCCCCAACAAAAGCAAGCACTATTCCGAGGCCGATAATCAAGAGAGGTCCGGATGAGGCGGGATCAAAGATAGGAATCTGCATGTATCTGTAGACCACCATTAACAATCATTATGTTCATATGCTTATAATTAGAAGCGGCCATTTGAATGTAATGATTAACGGCTTATAGAAGAATGAAAGTTCTGCATTCTTAGTGTCTGCAACTCTTACATATGTCGCAGAGAAAGCATGTTGCACATTGTGGTCGCATGGCTCTGCAGACAGAACGCCCGTGACGAACCAAGTTGTGATTGAGAGAGAAGATACATTCGGGAGGGAGTAGGCTCTCGAGAAGAACATGAGCGTTCTTGAGAGAGGTCTTAGGAGGAATGAGACCCAGTCTGGTGGTGATGCGATAGACATGCGTGTCAACTGGGAGCGCTGGTCGATGAAATGAGAACAGGAGAACGATTGCAGCCGTCTTGGGCCCTACGCCGTGCAGCGATGTCAACCAGTCCTTTGCCTCGTCTAGTGGCAGGTCTTCTAGAAGAGAGAGGTCGAGACGACCCACTCGATGCTTGATCTCAGAGAGGCTGGCGACTATACGTTGCGCCTTCACACGAAAGGCTCCTGCTGTTCGAATCGCCTCTGCAATTGCATGCTCCCCAGCATCCAGCATCACGTCCCATGATTGGAACTGCTCCTTCAGTCTCTGAAATGCTCTGCCCGCATTCACATCAGTGGTGTTTTGGCTCAATATGGTGAGCACGAGCTCATCAATGGGCGGCAGACTACGCGAAGAGATGGCCTTCCCATAATGCGCCTCAAGACGCTCACAGACCGTCTTTGCAAGCTGCCTAATATTCAGAGAGTCGCCCATGAAACAATCATGAGATAGTCCAGTCCAATAAATGTCACTGGAAGAGGCATCAGGTCACTGCCACAGTAGAAACATTATTTGAGGGGGACGCAATAGTTTGGGCGGCCAACCATGAAAGTATTAGTTGTTTACGAGAGCACCACTGGGCGCACTAAGGCAATGGCTGAGGCCATCTGTAAGGGCGTACAAGAGGCTGGAAAGGAGTACGACCTAATTCGTGCCCGGGAGTTCTCAACAGTCGAAGGGTATTGCGCATTTGCACTGGGCTGTTCAACCCGCATGAAACGCCCGTTACCCAAAGTGAGGCAGATTCTAGGTGAACTGGAGAATCTTGATGGACTTCCTGTGACCGCATTTGGCTCCTACGGATGGAGTGGGGAGGCACCAGATATCATTGCAAACAAGCTTCGCGAACTTGGCGGAACATTCGTTGGGGAGAAACCACTGAGAGTGAAAGAACATCCTCGGGAAGATGATATCGAGGCATGTATCAAACTGGGACGGGAACTTGCGAGCCATTGCTCGTGAAACTGAGATCTGTGTGGGGCAGGAGAATAAGAGATGGGCTACGTTCGACGATTGACGTCATATCCACTTAGGCACAAACCGCTGTTCGTAGGGTTTCTTGCGGCGGCGGGGATAGGGACTATCTTCAACGTTCTGACACCAAAGG
>JAGSHP010000289.1 GCA_029855925.1 Candidatus Thorarchaeota archaeon
GAGCTCTTGGGTCTGCGTGGAATGACTTGTCGTCAGAGTGTTTCTTGCAATAATCGTACCATATTGAAACTGTCACCCAACCTAACAAGGATGCAAATGCAAATGAAAACAGGCTACTAGTGTGTGACTCCGATGGACTCGCTTGGACTGACGCAAGAGAGCAGGAAGATGCAAGAAGGGTCGACAAAACTCCAATCAGTACGACCAGAGCCACCCCAAGTCTTGTGGGTCGCCCAAGCCTTAGAGCTAAGATTAGTAGTGGAACGACCAATGACCCAATGACCAGCGGCAGGACACACCCAATCAGATCGGCATAGACCTGATAGTGATTCCACTCCCCCAAGAATAAGATTGGGATTCCACGCTCGATTTTTTCTGCGACTGTCAAATAGGGAACGCCAATTCTTGACAGAAAAATGTATACAAGCATGATGACAAGTGCAATGCCAATGAGCTGCTCATCAGAGTCGTGTAGTACCTCTTCGAGGTCTAGGCTACCACTTGTTGTCCGTATTGCGCTGTCTGTCTTCAGTACCTCTGTATACTTGAGTATGGAGAATGAGAAGGTAACGGACACTATCAGACCGATGAGCTTGATGGTGACTGGATTGATGACCGAGTTATGACTGGCACGGGGAACCAGAAACTGGGCCAAGAAGATGATGGCAGCTACAAGGAGATACACTGCCATGGAATCAGTGTGCGCATGTGGATCATCACGGTAGTATACTTCCTCCGCTCTGCTGCTAAAGCCGACAAGAAAAGCGACAAACCCGATGCACATACTCTCAATGGTCCCTGCTGTTTCTGCTAGCTCGTTGGTGAATACCACTAGAATCGCCCCCTCATTCCAATACACCACATAGCTGAACATACCCAGGCCTGAAATGAGATAGCCCGCAATTGCCACTATCATTATTGCTCTCTTGATTGACTTGGAGAAACCTGTATCCGAGATTATGATATGTAAGAATGCTGCAGCTGTGATATAGTATCCAGCCCACAGCAGGATTGGCAGCGCCGTGTCCTGTTCCGACAGGTCGTACCTGAGCATTCCCTCTGTCACATAGATGCCCAACGTGCCAAGGCTGGTTAGGATCATTCCAAGAACCGTGAGAACAGCTCCATACATGTTTCCCTTGTTCATTGTATGGTTGACCAGGCCTCTTGAGAGTTTGAAAAGGAACGCGGATAGGATGATGATTATCGAACTGTTTACCGCGATGCCCACATACCATGCTAAATCTGTCATTTCTTGGCCTCCATATGGAGCTGCTGATACATGATAAAAGAGAAATCCAGTGAAAGACGCATCTTTCACTGGTTGGACAATTGCGTTATTCAGAAGGTTATCCGAGTGCTGGAACTAGCGAGTGTACGTACGCCCATGGAGTCGCCAAAGTGTATATGTCATTCGGTTGGCCGGATGCCACAACGCCCGCGACCACTCGGAACTTGAGGTCCATACTTGTGCTATGGCGGAGAGGTCTCCATCCGTGACGAACTTCATTTGTCGAAACAAAGTCATACGCGAACTGATATCCGTTCTTGCCTATTCTGCTATCAACGTAGTTGTGATACTGAGTTGAGTCAGAGTTCATCCATGTATAACTACCGTATGTGTCAGTTCCACCTAGTCCGGTGTTGTCTGCCGGGTAGTTCTTTCCGGAGGCAACTGCTGCATTCTCAATGATGGACTTTGCCATAGCCAATGAAACGCCTGCAATCGCAGATGTTCCCTCTGAGAATGGCAGCGCATAGACGGTCAATCCGATTGCGGCATCTAATGCGCAACTTGCCGCTGCAGCCCAAGATGTTTCTTCGTTGTGTGGCAAAATGAAGTCTTTAGGCCAGCAATTGCGTGCAGAATCTAGGTTCATCCACGTGACCTCCTGATAGCCTGTGTTGTGAATTTCACATACTTCTACCTTCAGGTACCTCAGTGCACCGTCGTTGTCTGTGCCACTATAGTGTCTTTGGCCCTTGTACGTGTATGCTGCAGCAATCTCAAAACTCTCTACATTGTGTTCTATATTCTTGGTGAAACAGACTAACTTGAATGCTAGTAGGTAGTCTTCGGTTTCGATCTTTGCCCATGCGTTATATGTATCGTCATCTTTCGAAAAACTGCGGCTTGAGATTATCACATCCCCAGACGAGGTCTTCGGCCAGGTCGGCGGAGGTGTACTGCCACCACCACCACCTCCTCCGCCGCCACCGCCACCATCAATGAAGTGATAGTATGCCATCGGTGAGGTTCCTGCAATGCAGAATATTACAAAAAACACAGACAAGAGAGTTCCAATCTTCACTTTGTGTTTCATGTGTCTTTCCTCTCGTTTTATCCAATTATTCTGTTGTTTCTCCTGTCACCTAGTCAGTAGTCTGAAGTGACCGGGTGGCAAGAGCACTGGAGAATGCCTCATTGCCACTGGATAGTGCTATCATCACTTAGCACTGCTACTCATGCATGCCACCATTCTCCATTCTTCCCAGTACTGCAAATGCATTTAACTATTTGGTCAATCGGACCGTTAAGACCGATAACATTCTGTTCATGAAAGTGACCTCTAGGTAAAGTGTCTCTCAGTGACTAGGTCATCCCCACCACAGCCCCCGTCATGTGTAGACCCACTCGGACTATTTCTTCGAGCCAAATGTCCGGCCACATCGCAGTAGTCTCTCGTCAGCACAGACGAATGATGTCCACAGCCACGGCGGTGGTTGGATGTGACGCGTGCCCCCTTTGTCCATGAGTCCGCACTGTATCTCTCTTCTCTTGTTCCCTGTTGGGCGTGAGCATGCACTGCGCCTGTGCGTTCCGGTCCCATGATATCCGCGGTGCTCAGGACCTCTTTAGAATCACGAGATGTTCCGTCGTGGTCCGACTGTCTCTGGTCCCAGTCGCAGGGTTCGTCCCGTATGAGAATACGTTGCGTGCCACTATCTTGTCGACAAGCGTCCTCTCATGGACCCAGCCCTCTTGAACGAAGTGTTCTGCTATGATGCGGTCAATGGGGACC
>JAGSHP010000060.1 GCA_029855925.1 Candidatus Thorarchaeota archaeon
ATGTATCACTTGGGGATGGCGAACTTCTCACCATTGGTCTGTTTCAACCGAGCACCAAGAACCTGTTCCTTGAGCTGCAGGCCGAGTTTTGCAACAACGACCACGGAGAGATCGACTGCAAGATGCTCTCATCATTTGTCATGATGAGTGAGTTTGGAAAATCACTTGCGCTCGTGGGGGACGCCGCGATATCTCTAGCAATACTAGACTATCTGTGGACACCAGACGTCATCGAGGTGGGAAAGCTCACGCAGAGGAGAGCGGAGCTGGTCAGCAATGAGAATCTTGCGGAACTCTGCGACATGTGGCACCTATACGAGAATCGCATCAATTTCGATCCACCAGTCGCGAAGAGATCTGAGATTGATCATGACAAGGGCACACTCGTTGAGGCGGTCTATGGAATCGTATACATTCTTCATGGGCTCCATGCGGTGCGGACCACGGTAAGACATCTCATGGACACATCATGAACGGGAAGTCTACTCCAGAGGATACATCTTACTGAATTTCTTCTCAAGTGTCTCGGTAAGCTTGGCAGGAGCGTAAATACGTACACTAGGAATGGTTTGCTTCTGCTGCTGTAGTGTATGAATCAACGGTCTTGCCTCTTCGGCGTCGCTCATGTCGATTATCTCTTGATGACCCGTCTCTGCCCCGCGAATGATGGGAATCTGTCGCATGTGTTCCTCTCCGAGCTTGGGGTCAATGACATCCAAGATGATCTCTCCCGGGGCATCATGAATCTCGCGTTCTATGTCAAGGAGCGCTCTCATGTCATGAGCGCCAGTCCGAAATCTCTCACGAACATCCTCATGGAAGGATGATAGTCTCCGAGTCAGAGCGACCTTGAAGAGGCGCCTATGCAGAATTCGGGCGACGAACTCGCGGACGAATGGTGTCTCAGACTCTGCGAGCCAGTCAAAGAGGGCCTCATCGGTCATTCTTGTGAAGAAGCCAATGCATTCGTTTGTAGACAACTGGGCCTCTTGTAGACGCCAGAATGTCGCCTTGTTTATGATTGCCTCTGCGATTCTCACAGTGTGATGAAGATACAGGTCGCTGAACATCCAGTTGCGACTGAGGATGAGCGCCTCGAGTGAGTGGAGTGCCTTCATCATGAAGGCGCGCTTGTATGCACCATCTGTCTTGACAACACGACTGGTAAGAAGTACGCGCTCAGCCGGGAATAGGCCGAGTTCAGCACCACTGAAGTGAGCATCACGAATTAGATAGTCAGTCTTGTCTATGTCAAGAGGTGAGTCGATGAAGTTGTTGATTAGCCGAAGAATGGGGTCCTTCACCGTGTTATGGATTATGTCCACCACAGTCTTGGAATCAATACCAACATCATTCAGGACATCACCAAGGTGAGAGTGCCTGATCAAGAAACCGCCAAGATTAGTATGCCCCAATCCAGACCAGGTCTCTATGGCCGGTTCTATCGTGTGAGATGTAGGGGGATGCCCAACATCATGAAGGAGTGCTACAGTTCTGAATATCTTTTGGTGATAGTCGTCAAGAAGGTCGGTCAGCGGACGAAATGCTCCGGTTCCTGAATCATCACAGTAACTCACGACTCGAATGCACTTCTGCGCCAGAAAGTTGGTACCGAGGCTATGTTCAAAACGAGTATGTGTGGCGCCGGGGTATACAAGATGAGCAGGGCCCAATTGCTTGACATAGCGCAGACGCTGCATCTCCCAAGTCGAGATGATTTCAAGTTCCCAAGGGCTAAATATGATTGCGCCATAGATGGGATCCTTAATCGTCTTCTGTTGAGTGTAGTGTGTGCCAAGAGACTCCATGCGCCTGCAC
>JAGSHP010000429.1 GCA_029855925.1 Candidatus Thorarchaeota archaeon
GTGGTTAGAGACAGCAGACGAGAACACAAATGCGAATGATGCGGAGTTCGAGTGGAAACTTGGCCATGAGGAGACCATCTCATGGATGCCTGGAACGAATTCTGTGGATGGCAACCCCGGTGTCGCAGAGGGCGTACAGAGCGACGACCACGGGATCGGATATGTTGGTCTAGCATTCATGGAGGGACTGACTTCAGCACAGCTGTACAATCCAGGAAATGGTCAGTGGGTCTCAGCCAACCTTGCCAATGTCCTGAAGGCGCTGCCAGAGGAGATGACCGACCCTGATATTGATTTGATGAACTCGCCTAACGCAGGAGCGTATCCAATTGGGAGGCTGCTTTACTATCTTGTGAACACAGAGAGGATCAGATGGGATGTGATCGTCTACCTTGACTGGGTGCTAATTCAGGGGCAAAAGTATATTCCTCACGTGGGTTATGTTCCCATCAATGGAACATCCGCAATTACCTATGCCCAGTCAGTGGTCGCAGCACTAACACCCGGAAACTAGGGGATAGTGGAGAGATACGAGTTGCTCGACAAGGTGAGAGAAGAAAAAAGTGGCACGCCAAGAGAGGAGAACGGCAATCTCATCTCCAGCACTCTCTCACGCATCCGGCATGGACTCTGGATTCTAAGAAGAGGCAGGGGCGGTGCGCGGGCCGACCTTCTGGGCAAGATAGGACTGGCCATTCCTGCGTTCACGTCCATTCTCATCATCGTGCTCATTCTCACATTCCTTTGGTACGAGTCCATACCAATTCTCACCAGCGATGTTGGAGGGCCTGCCATATTCCTGGAACCGACTTGGGATCCGAATCGAGACCTCTATGGTATTGGAATCTTCATTGCCGGTTCGTTCGCAGCGACAGCCATTGCGATAGGCATTGCACTCCCTATCGGGATAGGCGCCGCAATCTTTCTCAGTGAGTTCTGCCCCGAGAGGCTCCGTGGAGCGGTCCGAATGGTCGTCGAGATGATGGCTGCGGTCCCCTCAATAGTCTACGGACTCTGGGCGTTTCTTGTCATCGTGCCATGGATCAAAGAGTCGCTGGCACCTTCCGTGCAGTCGAACCCGTTGACGGGATGGATACCATTCTTTCAGGGCACCACGAATGGGTTTAGCCTTCTGGCTGGAGGCTTGATCCTGGCCATCATGCTGCTTCCCACAGTCATCAGCGTGTCAGACGATGCTCTCAGGTCAGTGCCACGGACACTAAGAGAGGCAGCCCTTGCTCTGGGTGCGTCAGAGAGCGAGACCGCCCGAAAGATCGTCCTGTCCGCAGCCCTACCCGGAGTGGGTGCGGCTGTGGTTCTAAGTCTTGGGAGAGCAGTCGGAGAGACAATGGCGGTCCTGATGGTGACTGGCAACTCGCTTCAGATTCCATACTCGCTGTTTGACCCCTGCTATGTAATGACAAGCATCATCACAAACCAGCTCGGTTATGCATACATATTCCCACTATGGCGGTCAGCCCTCTTCGCAGTGGCGCTCGTCTTGATGTTGATGAGCATCTGTTTCACAACCATTGCAAAGATCATGATAAAGTGGGGAACAAAGACGAGGGGGATTGTCTAACATGGATAGCGAGAAGAAGAAGCAGAACGCACTCCAGAGGCTCAGTGGGATCCTGTCCGGAGTTCTTGACGCTTCATCCACGTTAGTGCACAAACTTAAGCACGCAAATCGCAGAGACCTCTCTGATTGGTTCTTCAAGAGCCTCTTCGGAATAATGATTCTCGTAGCGATCACGCCATTCTTCATGCTTGTCTTTGAGCTACTGTCCACAGGCTTGGTGGATCTTCTTGGCACTGGTCCGGGACAGGGTATCGCTCTCTTCACGACGTATCCTGGCGTCGGTCTCGAAGGAGGCGTCCTGAATGCGATCATCGGGACGGGGGCACTGGTTTCAGTCGCAGGAGTCGTCGGAATTCCCTTGAGCATCTTTGGAGCGGTCTACATCAACGAATACTCCAGCCCAGGTCGCGTCCGTGAGATTGTGGAGTTTGCAGCCGACGTCTTGGCAGGAATACCATCGATCGTCTTCGGGGCATTCGGCTTCACCTTCCTCGTGTTCTATTTGAACATGGGAATGGGGATGGTGTCCGGCGGCCTGACCCTTGCGTTCATGATGATTCCGACTGTCATGCGCACAACTCAGGAGGCATTGAAGCAGGTGCCCATGAGTCTGAGAGAGGCATCGCTCGCACTCGGAGCGACCAAGTGGAAGACGACATGGAGCGTCACGATACGCGCTGCATTCCCCGGCATAATCACTGGAATCCTTCTTGCGATAGGACGTGTCATGGGTGAGACGGCGCCACTGATCTTCACATCGGGCAATAATCTCGGAGCACCGACAAGCCTCTTCGGTCCGGGGTCATGGGTGGCCTCCATGCCATTCACGATATGGGCGTATATCTCAGACCCGAGGCCGTACCTTCAGGTTCGCGCGCACAGTACGGCTCTGGCATTGCTTTTGATCGTGCTGGCGGTGGACATTGTCGCGA
>JAGSHP010000340.1 GCA_029855925.1 Candidatus Thorarchaeota archaeon
CCATCAGGTCGTTGCACCCTAGTGGGAGGCGTCGGAGTAGGCATAGTAGGCATAGTGGTGGGCTTGGTCGGATTCTGCGCAGCCACATCTACAGCAATCAGTGGTTGTAGCATGAGGACTGCGAAGAAGATTCCGAGTGCGAATTTCCATCGGTCTTTCATCGGTTATCACCGAGATGACCGTGCTCAGAATGTATATAATGAACATTATAGGAAGACTACGGAAACACTATTTGAAACTGACCTATTACGGCTTGCTTTGTGATTTATTCCTTTATGAAGCTTGATAATCTTTCAGCATCTCATTTCAATGAGGATGCCAAGTTAGACTATTCTTCAAACAGCGAGGAGGAATCGGGATACAGAAGGACAAAAATCGCCTGACTCAGAGTGAGAACGCCCTTACTGACATATTTCATTATGATATCTATGTTCTCCCTTGTAGAGAACCTAGATAAGACTGAGAGTGCTATATCGCGTGTGCTCTCGTCCTTCACCAGTGACTCGAGAGTCTGAACAATGATTGTCTGACGAGCGTCTGGACCCGACTCGGTCAACCAGTAGAGAACATTGCAGACTGAGTCCGCATCGGCACCTGATGCCTCAGCAACCTTGGAAACTGCGTCAGCAATATTGTCTGCAGCAGGCCCCTCCTTGATCCCCTTTAGTTCACTCTCGATAATCTCAAGTAGGGATTGTGTGCTCTTGGGGGAGGCACGGATCATGTCAACCAGATCAGTACGTGCCTGGGCCAGTTTTGCAGCCTCATCGTTTCCGCTCATTGTCTTAGTCTCCTGTGCAGAGTCATAATTATGCACATATGTGTTACTAATTAAGATTCTTTGTACTAGTCGAGGACACTAAATTCGTGGTCAGTGATGTCATCGTCTGAACTTCGGGTATGATATACGGACAGTTGACCTATTTATGCATCGTATCGGGCAACAGATCCGAGATGGAACTGACAACGGCTCTTGGTGCGTTCTGCGCCCCATATTGTGCCAACAGTGCCTCAAGTGAGTTTCCACGATAGTTGATCCACACAGAGTCCAGCCCTGCATTATGGGCTCCCACGATGTCTGCCAAGAACTCATCCCCTACAGCCAATACCGACTGTTTGTCAACTTCCAGAGATTCAACAACATATTCGAAGGGTCGCGGGTGGGGTTTGTAGGTGTGAACAACTCCACTGTCGACCAGGACGTCGAAGAAGCTGCGTACTCCGAGTCGTGTGAGTATAATCTCTAGATGGTTCTCAAAGGAGTTTGTGATGGCAGCCATTTGAATCCCATGCTCTCTTAGCTTGGTCAATAGTGGGAGGGTTCCAGGAAACAGTTCAGCCAGCTCCAGATGAAGCCTTGAGAACTCCTTGGCTGCGGCTGTTAGAAGTTCATCGGCGGCCCCCAGTCCAATGGCACTGAGACCAGTGGCGATTGCGTCCTTGATGATCTGAAATGAGGACTTGTATGGAGCGCCGTGAACGACCTCGTCCATCTGATGAAAGTAGTCATTGACAAGGGCCTTGAGATACTGCTGGAATCTCACCTCGGAAGTCAGATTGAGACGACGGAACAGATACTTGCTGGCGATGATGGGAAATTGATGCGAGTCCACGAGGGTACCATCAAGGTCGAAGATTATGGCATCATAGTTGAAGACGAGAGAGGCAGCACTCACAATAACAGTTCCCCGATTCATTCGCCTTTGCCAAGGTAGACCCCATGGGGGTCAAGTCTGTGCATTATCTCAATTTGCTCCTGTGTAGGTTCAGGCGTCACAGGAACGTCATCAGGTACTATGAGGTCAAACATGACATTTTCAAGCACGTCATCGACCGTGTATCCAGGGTGAACGCTCATCAACCGAATCTTCAACGTCTTGGGATCAAAGTCCATCTGGCACATGTCAGTAATGACGACCTCAGGTCCTCCACCAATGAGTCCCCACTTCTCCCGCGATCCCGGGCCCTCAAGATGCCCGGGGCTGGTCATATAGTCGAGCTTCTTGACGAACTTCCGCTTATCATGAGTCATCATGATGATCAGTCGCTTGGCCGATGAGGCTATGTCGTTGCCACCACCGCTTCCTGGCAGACGCACCTTCGGTTGCTCGAAGCTGCCAATGTAACTGGTGTTGAGGTTTCCATACTCGTCAATCTGTGCGGCACCTAGAAAGCCCACGTCAATCCTACCAGCCTGAAGTATGAAACCAAGAGTCTCAATCAGTCCAATAGCAGCCGAACACCCAAAGTAGTACCTTGAGTCAGCAACTGAGAGGGGGACGTTCTTCGGACGGGCATCAATGAATCCAGCCTCAGAGATCAGGTTTGCATTGGGGGCATGGGTCTCCTTTGCAAGAAGAGCTGCAAGAAGAGGGAGTCCGGTTCCCCCAAAGACATTCTCCCCATCACGAACGTGTCGCGACGCACATGCTGCTAGAAATTCAATCTTGGAATACTCTACCATTCTCTCTGCACCTCCTCAATAACCCCATGGCTTCCTCGCCCTCAGGCTGTGGAGCCGATTCCAACCGACCATGTTCAGATAGCCGTAGTGATCATCAACACCAAGGATGTGCCCGTTGAGATACTCTTCCCAACCCTCCTCGGTCTTTGTCAGCTTGTGAAACATCATCAGGTGCTCCAAGTCGTAGTCGTAATAATTGTGACACTGCATAGGATGCGCCGCATATGGAAGAACGACAATGTGATCAACATACATTGCAGGAATGACTGTGCGATCTGGAGAGTGGCGGATCTCTTCAGAGCCAACCAGCTCCTCTGCAAGAACGATGAGCTTCTTACCGCAACGTGAACCTTCAATGTCTTCACCCACGATGCCGTCGATCTGAGCGTTGCCGTCGGCATCTACCCTCTGAACATGCACAATGCTGAAGTCAGGCTGAACTGATGGCACTAGGCAGACCTTACCGCCCCCAAAGGGATCGTCAATCACCTTCAGCTTCTTGTCACCGCGATACCTAGACTTGGTGATCATATCTGTACCCATGAGACTCCGTATTGGCATGAAGGGCACATTCAGCGCACCCCCCAGAAAACGCATAGCCATCGCAAGATTGGAGTAGTCCTCCATCTCAACATCTCCAGACGCCACACGTCTACGGAGATTGTTCGCCAGTCCAAGGGCCTCAATTGCCACAAAGGCGACCTCCAATCTCTTTGCGACATGAGCACCGACCATAATCTCAATGTCGACCTCAGAGCCACAGGTATAGATTGTTAGGTCTCGTTTTTTCTGTCGGACCAACTCATGTGCAAAAGCAATCGGAGCCCGCTGATAACCAAAGCCGCCCCAAAAGAGCCCAGACCCATCTGGTACAAGCTTTGCCGCCTCTTCAAGGGTGATTATCTTGTCATGGACCTCACTTTCGGTCACGTATTTGCACCTCGTCCAGAGCGGACTGCTCTCCTTCGCCTGTACTGCAATAGTCCTTTTATCTTTGACGCGTGACGGTGACAGTTCATCGATAGATGAAAGTTGACAGAGTCTGAGACATCGGTGAGAACGTCATCACAATCGATGTAGTAGAGCCACGAAGGCGACAAATAGTACTATGATAAACAGGATCATGCAACACACAACAGTACACTTGCAGCATGTGCTACCGGGTCTCTTGACACCGATCTTGGCCGCTGGACGGGCTGTCATCTCACGTAATCTTGAGAACTCTGGGCGGGGAGAGCTCAGGGGTTTGGCTGTGGCAGCACCTTCGGGGGTGAATGCCCCAAATCCAACTATGTACTCAAAACGGCCACCACAGTGCGGACAGGTGATCATTACAGACTCGTCGGGGCTTCCGAGAGGGGCGTTCTCAATTGGTGCCCCACAATATGGGCACTTCTCTTTCTCACTCATACGGGGTCACTCCTGACTAGCACGTAATATAACTGTGGGAGCCATTTAAAACTAATCTGGTTCAAATCGAAAGAGCGGAGAGTTCAATGAGGATGGGAAAGCCAAGAGGAGAAGCCAACGATTCGACAAACAACATCGTGATGGTGTCATTGTAGAATGAGAGAGAGAATAGAGTCCCACCGCTCAAGTGGTGAGTACGCAGAGATTGCAGAATACTATGATCTCTTTGCTGAAAATGATGATCTGGAGTTCTACCACAAAATGGCTGGCTGGTGGGGAGATCCAGTTCTTGACCTTGCAGCGGGTACGGGTCGAGTTGCAATCTCATTAGTTCAGGCGGGTCACAGCGTCACTGCCCTCGAGATTGAACCTGCAATGCGACATGTCATGACGAGAAAAGTGTCAAATCTCAATGAGGAGGAACAGAGCCGAATAAGAATCGTTGAGGGAGATATGACGGATTTCGAACTTGGAACGAAGTTCTCTGTAATCATCATTCCGGCATCCTTCGGCCATGCAAAGACGACCGAGGAACAACTGTCCCTACTCAAATGCGTTAGGAGGCATCTCTCATCGGAGGGCGTGTTCATCTTGGACCTATTCCCAGGTGGCGCAATGCCAGAACATTCAGAGTTTGAGAATGGACCTGTGGAGATGGGAGATGGGAGAGTTGTATCTCGCAAGGGAATGGTTGATTGCGATTACCTGACACAAACTCTGACACTCCAACTCGTCTACACCATCAAGAGGAATGGGGTCAAAAACGAGATAATCAGAACCAGAAGTCAGGCTGCAATCATCTTCAATCGAGAGGCAGATCTCTTATTCAGATTGGCAGGGCTCAAGATAGTTGAAGAATACGGTGCCTTTGACGGGCGACCATATTCTCCAATGGATGGTAGACGCATTGTCCTTCTACAGCCGGGCTAACGGAGCCTATTCGTTAGCGAGCACCTGATCTGAAGGTGGGAGAGTGTCAACCTTTTCCGGGTCGGTCCGGAGCTCAACACCATCTTCCAGCTCAAGAGAGTCGGTATAGACAACTCGGCCACGGACCTTTGAGCGACTCTCTATGTACACATCGTTTCCATAGACAGACTTTACCCGACTTCGCTCTTCAATCCGGATTCGTTCACCGTAGAGGCTCTCAGCACGGGCCCGTTCTTGAATCAGGATACTATCTGCCACCACAGGACCAATGACCTCGCCTTTTCGACCA
>JAGSHP010000346.1 GCA_029855925.1 Candidatus Thorarchaeota archaeon
CTCTTTCGACCCTGTGACTACATCCCCAGACTCGGCCGGCTTTCTTGGAATGGTCACGGCGACTGCTGCACTCAGGTGACCATCAATTATGTCAGTACGCATCTGCTCTATGTAGTCCAGACTGGATTCCTCAGCCGCCACTCTGAAGTCCTGGCCCAGTAGATGCTGAGATACAAGTTGTGCTATGCTGACGGTGCTCTGTGTTCGTGTCCACCAGATCACATCAATAGCCTGTTCCGGCGAGACCAGACCAACAAAGCCCACAAGTCGTCCACGAGTCGTACCTGGCGGGCCAAGCAGAACAAAGAGACTGCCTTGTGCTGAGAACACATCAAGATCAACTGCCAATCGAGCGAGTCTGTCACCGGGAATCAGATATAAGCTGTGAAAATCCTTCTCCGTCAGATCTGAGGGGATCATTCTGTGTGTGATGCCCTGTTCCAGCCAGCCTGTGGTAAGAGCATCTGGCAGAAACTGAGCGATGATAAATCCGTCAACGTCTCCACCGTTATAGAGAGCAGTGAGTTCTTTCACAAGCGAGTCAATCACTCAAGTTCACCTCTGAAGGTCAGTATAGTCGTGTCTTGTACACCTTGCTAATCAATGACTGAGAGCCATAGAATACTTCGACACGGATGCTCGCCTTACCTGTCTCGAAGGCCATGGGCACAAGTGTGATCTCAAGGTCCCGCTCTGATCTGGGACCTATGTCATATGGTTCGTTGATAATCTCTGATATCCCCTCATCCGAAATGAGTGAAGCGACAATACGAACGCCCACAACAGAGGAACTGGGATTCTTGACTCGTACAGTGTATTTGATTGGTTTTCCACCAATAATGGCATCAGGTATCTTTCCGAGCTTCACCTCAAGCCCCATCTGTCCAGCCGATAGCGGACGACCACGTGGCCAACGTGGGATCCTCTCGAGTTCTAGCAGTCTGGACAGCGATGTTCTCAGTTGTCGTATCTCAAGGCCCAGTTCTGTTGAAGCCGCCCCAAGATCAAAGACCCCATCATGCGACTCGTAGTACTTCAGGACCTTTCTGTCATCCTCAATCAGGTCGCTTACACCCTCAAGTATGCTCAATATTGCCTCAGGGAGCTTCTTCCGGTCTTTGAGTGGGAAATACTGTCCTCCCTCTACTGCCTCGGCAATCGACCTGAAAGAGCGTTCAACCACCTCGTTGCATCCCACGACAAAAATGAAGACTGTAGCACCAAACTGTTTTCGAAGTTGAAGGACCTCATCCTTCGGATCGTACCCGGCGGGACAGCCCTTTGGCCAGTAGTCGTCCGATAGGTTGTTGTAATCCTTCCCATGAGGGGGGGCATCACCAACAAGCAGAAGGACCTTGTAGGCATCGGGTGACCAAGAGAGCTTCGTTCGTGCATCATGAAGTCCGTCTGCAACAGCCTCAGGGGCATCACCGCCCTCTGACGCCTTGAGCGAGGATATCTGCTTGTGTACCTTTTTTATCTTCTCAGTGAAATCGAACACTCGCGTGACGTAAGTGTAATCTTGAGGGGGATGGTCGCGATAAGAAACAACACCAAAACGAATGGTGATATCTTCGGTCCGCTTGGTGATTCGGTTCACGATGTCAAAGAGGCTGTCTTTCACAGCTCGAATATCATCGCGCATCGAACCAGTTGTGTCAACTACGAAAGCCACATCGATCTTAGAGATGGAACTCACTCCACTCACTCCGTTGCAGTATCAGAAACAAGTCTACCATTGGTGGTATTATGCATTGCGTACACTAATACCGCAGAACATTTTAGATACCTAATGACTCCCCTTATGAGTGTGTAATATGAGAGAGAGCGAGATTGCACTCGATTTTGAGTTCGAGAACGGACTGGTATTGAAGGGAATCATTGACCGTGTTCACGCCCCACTCATTGTTGAAGATATCAAGTCGATGTTGCCCCTGGAGGGGCGCACTGCACTGCTTCGAGACGAGATGAAGATCACACTTGGAATCTCGAGAGGCAACCAGAAACCAGTGCATGATGTGAAGAAGGGGGACATTGCATATATGCCCCTTGGAGACTCGCTGTGCATCTATCTGAGGGATATGAGGACGTTCAGTCCCGTAAATGTCATTGGTAGGTTGGAAGCTGATGATGAAAAATTGTCTCAACTCAGGCAGGTTCGGCGAGGCAGTAAGGTGAGAATCAAGCCCTCGGACTGAACAGTCGAAGTAAAACTCACAATCGCTGCAGACTCTTCAGGAGCTCGCTCCTTTCGTCCCGCTCGACCTCAGCTGGATCCACTATCATTCCAGGCTCGTGAGTCTCAATGACTACCTCTAGTCCAGAGTCCGTGACGCTCTTGAAACCCTTAGTAGAGATGGCACGAATTGTGAGCGTCGAAGTGTTGTACTCGGTCTTAGATGTCGATTCAACAAGCTGGGTCTCATGTCGCGTCCTTGATTTTGCAACGCGAAGCTGTTCCTTGAGTTCAGCAACTTGAATTTGAAGTTTATTCCGAGCATCAATGACATCATCGAGAGTAGACTTCATTGCATCATATTCTGACCGTGGAACAAAGTCCTTCATCACGTCAATCCATGTTACCGTTGTTCCATCAAATCTTCGGATCGTCCTGACCAGACCCATCGCCTTCAGAACGGCGACGACATCGTAGACACGTCTCTTGGGCGTATCTAGTCGTGTAGCTATCTCATCACTACGGATTCCCTCTTCGCCACACTCTTTGAGCAATTCCACTGTATCACGGGCGAGTTCAACGAGTTTCCGTCTTGCTGTCACAATTGCACCCCGGCAAGATGCGTTGCAGAGTATTCTCCAGATATTATATGATAGATGAC
>JAGSHP010000150.1 GCA_029855925.1 Candidatus Thorarchaeota archaeon
GCCTCAGAATCTCATGCAGTATAGATATATCACCAGACATCAATATCATGTGAGATGGCTTGAGTTTATAACCTGAACTGCTTCATTGCTGTGTGGTTGCTATGTCCGAGATGGCTGAAGGTTGGAAACGTGTCCTTGATGCGTTTGGTGGATGGATCGAATACGAGGCTACCGAGTTTGGACCTTGGACAGCCTATTTCTCTCTTGATAATCTGCACGACCTGACAGACTCCGAACGCCTAGGTTGGATGCACAAGATGCTTGAGGATGTCATTCCTGGACGGATTGATCGGTGCCGTGGTGCAAAGGTTGCCCTTGAGGACTTCCTACCGTACATGCCCGAACCACAGGCAATCGAGACCGTTCGTTCCATGATTGACCTCGCTACGCTCCTTCAGGGTAGCATGATGGCAATGAGTGACCTGATTGCCGAGATGATTGAAGCATATCGATCCGGTGGTCTTGACGATATCATCCCGCTCCTGTCCTCAATTGCAGAAGCCGAGGAAGACATACGACACCATATGAGCCTGTTCAGCCAGGGGTTTGGCAAATTGAGAGCATTGGGCCTGGAAATGCCTGATGAACTATAACTTTGATGTCCGAGAAGTGTTCCAAGAGAAAGGGCTGCTGCCCCCCTCCACTGACCCTGCTTTGCTTTACGGATCAATGTCATCGGATTCTCTTGGTGTACATATCCCAAGCTTGGGCCAGCGCCCTCGATGAGTCCTCATCGGTACGGCCCGCGGCAATTACAATGTCAATGGTCCTTTGGTCGCCCGGTTGCAGGTCTCCTAGGTTCCACTGTTGAGCCGTGGCCAGGTCTGTTGGTCCAATCTCGGAATTGTTGCGCAGGTCGCGTCTGAATTTACTGGGCCTTAGTCTTACAGGTCCTGCAACGTCCCATGCATCGACCTTTGGTCGCGATGAGACCTTCACGAACACTGGTGACTCGTCCCACAGAGTGAACTTACCGTTATCAGCGTTGAAGACACCGAAGTCGTCATTGTAACTATCAGGTCCGCCAAGGTCGAAGTCGTTCAAGTAGTACACCTTCAGGTCCTCGATTGGCAGTTCGCTGATGTTGTGAGAAGTGTGTCTGACGAGAAGGAACGGTTGATTGTTGCTCCACATCTTGATGGTGGTCTCGAGAAGTGATTGTCGATCATCTCCCGGGTGGTGCCTGTAGCTGACGGTAAGCATGTGGTCCTCTTCTTTCACTTGAGTGGGTGTGTATTTTCCAGGTTCGGTTGAACGCCCTATCATCGTTCTTCCCTCTACAAGGTAGGTCATCCAAAAGCCAGCCTGATAGTACGAGGGATTCTTCAGCAAGAGACATTCATCACCATTGGAGTCAATTAGACTAAGACGTTTGATATAGAATCCAGACCGACCAGTTCCTCACGAGATGCATTCGACCGTATAGGCCGCATCCATCCGAGGATGTCGTCTTCCAGTTGAGAGTACTTCGGTCATGGATATCGCCGGTTCATACTGCTGGCGTCCCTTCTCGATTTTTGATATAAAGGTGCTTGTATTTATCTCCTGCAACTTGCCTTTATGATACTCTTCTTCCTCGCTCGCAAAGTTGATATGGGATTCAAAAAGCGTGAAAGCAACTCAGGTGAACTCTGTATGACCACACTCACCCTCCCCCAGCTCGAAAAATGGTATCGCAAGAAGTTACGCGAGAAGTCAAAGGAATTTATCAAGAAAGCAGAGAGAAGTTACAAGATTGTCGATCACGCCCTCAAAGATGTGCAGTCTGTGGCCCGCTCTCTTCGAGACTCCAGTTCTAATGAAGACTCTGAAGTCGAAGGGATTGCAACTCGTTTTGCTCAGAAGATAGACGAGATTGTCGAAGGTTTTGACATAAAGGCGGACATCTCGTACTTTGGCACGGAGGCCATGCAGGCAGAGATTCAACATTTTATTCAAGAGCTATGGGGTGCTGGGGCTCGCTGGATCAAGCGAATGGACAAGCGTCACAAGGGCACGATTAAGCAGCTTGACGCGTACATGAAGGACCTTATCAACGCTATGAAGATGATCGGGAAGCTGCTCTACGAGTACAGCTGGTTGAAGGATGTAGAACGAATCGGGAACAGAATTGAGACTCTGCACAATCTTGCGTTTGGTCGTGAGGTCTACGAGGAGAGCATTCGCCAGATTCTCTTGAAGATTCAGCAGGCACAGAAAGAGTATGACAAGGCCAAGAAGGCTCTTGACGAGTTCAAGGCGACATCCAACGTGAGTGAGATTCTCAATCTTGATGAGGAGGCAGCCCATCTGGCAGGTCTCTTACGGATGAAGTTGAACACGCTCAAGAAGCCTGTCAAGAAATTCTTGCAGCACGACACAGGCGTCCGAATGACTCCTGCGGGTTCTAAGGCGTTGACCGACTATTTCGAAGACCCCTACCAGGCGATTGTCGAAGAACCAGATGGCTATCCGGGGCTCATCGAGGGACTTGAGGGTCTAAGGGAAGCCATCGAGAAGGGCACGATTCCTCTCAAGGATCGGCTTGCTCGGAGGGCAATTGAAGAGGTTGAGCGTATTAAGAATGGATCGCTTCAAGAGATTCAGGAAGAGGCAAAGGCAATAGAGGCAAAGCGTCACCAGTTCGCTGGGTCGGACATCTATCGTAAAGCCGAAGAGCTATCTCTTGAATTTGAAGAGGCTCGCAAGAATCTAGAATATCACCAGAACGACCTGATCCGGCTCAGGGATGAGATTCAGAGACAGCTCGACAAGATTCAGGAGTTCAAAGAGCGAATAGAGTCAGAGATATCAGAGACGTTTGGGGAGTCGATTACAATAGACATCGGTGAAACGCTTGAACCCCTCTTGGCCAAGTGTGACATTATAACGTGAAGGGGACTTGTTCTCATGCGTGTACTGGTGACCTCAATTCATGATATAGCGAGCCAGACCATCAAGAAGGCACTGATTGAGAAGCACGGGTTCCAAGAGACAGATCGTTCCTTTGAGGGGAATCCGATTTACGCACATGATGAGAATACGATTCTTGTCACATCTGAACGTGACCTGATTGACTGTGAGCAACTTGAGGACGCGTTCGAGGCTGAGGTGTTCATCTTCTGTTCGCGTCACAAAGCAGCATCAGGTCGTCCAGCCCTCTTGGTCCATAGTACTGGGAACCTTGGGGCGACTGCGGACTTTGGAGGGTCGCCGCATAGTCTATCGGTCTCAACTGCCAGTCTTGTATCAAGGGCATTGCACTCGCTCAACCGGGAGAAAGAGCAACGTGGTCTTACAGAATTCGAAGTCACAATGGAAGTCACGCACCACGGCCCGACCAGTATGAAGACCCCTCTTGTGTTTGTTGAGCTTGGGAGTGATGAGAAGTACTGGCATCATGAGGAAGGCGGGCGTGCCGTGGCCAGTGCCGTGATGGACTGCGTTCGTGAACCATTCCATGATGAGGCTGTGATAGGCTTTGGTGGGTCTCACTACGCTCGCAAGTTCAACAGTGCCGTCCTGTCCGGGGAGTATAGGGTCGGACACATGGCTCCAAAGTATATGCTCAATGATATTCCTACCAG
>JAGSHP010000211.1 GCA_029855925.1 Candidatus Thorarchaeota archaeon
CAATCTTCGTGTAGTGATAGATGGGGCGAACAGCGTGGGTTCCCTGGTCACGCCAATACTGCTCAGAGAACTTGGATGTAAGGTCATCTCAATAAACTGCCAACTCGATGGGACATTTCCCGGCAGGATGCCCGAGCCAACACCCACAAATCTAGCACATTTGAGTGAGGTTGTGACATCCATTGGTGCTGATCTCGGAATCGCACATGATGGTGATGCTGACCGAGCCACATTCGTTGATGAGAATGGCCGGATCCTATGGGGCGACCAGTCCTTTGCAATCATTGCTTCCCATGTTCTCTCTCGGACTCCCAACCCCGTCCTCGTGACCCCTGTCAGTAGTGGAAAGTTGATAGAGGACATTGCCCAACGCACCGGAGCCAAGCTGGAGTGGACAAAGGTCGGTAGCGTGGTCGTATCTCATCGCGTGGTTGAAATCGGTGCAACTCTTGGTGGTGAGGAGAATGGTGGTGTCTTCTACCCGCCGCATCAAGCCGTTAGAGATGGCGCGATGACTGCGGCTCAGATTGTTGAGATCATGGCGACAGAGGGCAAGAGCCTATCCCAGCTTGCAAGTGAACTTCCCACCTACTACAGTGTAAAAGAGAAGGTTCCCGTTCCACCAGAAAAAAAGGAGTCCATACTTGGAGAACTACTCGCCATGACTGAAGGGCAAGAACGGATAACCCTTGATGGAGTCAAACTGCTCTTCGAAGACGGATGGGTTCTCATGCGCCCCTCTGGTACCGAACCTCTCTGGCGTTGCTTTGCAGAGGCACGCGATGAAGGTGCAGCTCAAGCCATTTGTGATAGGGGGATCTCTCTGATCAAGGAGGCAATAGAGCGTCTATAACTCTATCAGACAAAAATTAGAATGGCCGCGTATATGCGGCTGCAGCGGTGGAACTACCGCCCTCCCCGGATCTCCAAGGTCTGCGGCCTCATGAGAGCAAGGCTCAATCGGTTTCTCGGTGAGCCTTGCCTCTCTCTTTATCCGCGATGTATAGGCTCGCATCGGACTCCATTCGAAGGTGTCCAAGTATATCTATCAGTCTGCAACTCTCTTGAGAAGTGAGGAATTACTCCTCCTTCTTCTCTTCCTCTTTACCCTCAACCGCTTCCTCATCGAAGTCAAAGTCTTCAAGTGGCTCGGGCGCCGGGGTGGTCAGCATAGTCCAACCAATCCACATGGCGATGATACAGAGGAGTACTGCCGCAGCCCATACAGGTAGTATGATCAGAAACATAGGATCTGGCTTGAATATCTGGTTCAGCAGTGTGCCTGGTGCGAATGTTGCATCAACCCAAGCTATAAGCCCGTCTTTTGTGAATGGGAGCTGGAGCAGAACCAATCCCCATGTGTAGTAGATGGCTACCAATAGCGCCACAATGAATAGAAGCGCTCCAATAATTTTCTCTTTGCCCATGAAAATCAACTGCCTTTAGTTTTGGTGATATCTGAGTCTTTTAGCAATCCTGCCAGAATAAAAGCATTGTGTAGTGTTTGCATTACTGTGCAATTGTGCTAAAGCAGCATCCCGATTATATAAATTCTATTAAAACCGAGAGCTGTTTCCATAGCTCTTATTAATACGGTGTATCGCTGAGGCTTCAGAATTAATGCCCTTCAATTTGGAAGTGAGCCTGATGAAGATTATTGTGCCCGTGAAACAAGTACCGGAGGTCGCCGAAGTCAAGGTCGACCCCGAGACTGGAACTCTGATTCGCGATGGCGTTCCAAGTATACTCAATCCATTTGATGAGTATGCAGTCGAAGCAGCCATCCAGCTGAAGGAAAAATTCGGCGGCGAAGTGACGATTATTACGATGGGTCCCCCTCAGGCCAAAGACGCTCTCTACAAGGCTCTCGCTATGGGTGCCGACAAGGCCGTTCATCTCACAGATCGAGCCTTTGCAGGGGCCGATACGTGGGCCACCTCATATACGCTTGCTGCGCAAATCAAGAAGATGGACTACGACTTGGTCATCTGCGGCAAGCAGGCAATTGATGGTGATACTGCACAGGTGGGTCCTGAGCTTGCTGAGCTTCTCGGTATTCCTCAAATCTGTTATGTGCGTCACCTCGAGGTGACCGAAGACCAGAAGTTCGTGATTGCACATCGTGAGACCGATGAGGGCTACGATGTTGTGAGATCCAAGTTGCCGGTCCTTCTTACTGCAACAAAGGGTCTGAACGAGCCGAGACTACCCAACATCATGGGGCTGATGAAGGCAAAGAAGAAGCCTCTCGAGATCGTTGATGCTGCGGCATTGGGTGTTCCAGAGGACACTCTTGGTCTCAAGGGTTCACCAACGACTGTCCGAAAGGTCTTTGCTCCACCAAAGCGTGCTGGTGGTGTCAAGCTTGAGGACCTGAGCCCACAGGAGGCAGCCAAGAAACTTGTTGAGTTTCTGGCACAGAAGGGGGTAATCTAATCATGGGACTTCTATATGATCGTGATAAGTGTACAGGCTGCATGCTCTGCGTGAAGGTCTGTAACTTTGGCGCAATTGAGAAAGACGGTGACAAGGTCAAGTTTGATTTCGACAAGTGTGTTCTCTGCGGCTCTTGTGAAGAGGTATGCCCTGTTGACGCCATTACCATCGAACGCAAGATTGTGGACAAAGAGGCACTGGCCGAATACAAGGATGTCTGGGTCTTCTGTGAGACTCATGAGGGGCGACTGCGAAGTGTCGGCCGAGAACTCGTGAGCAAGGGGAGAGAACTTGCAGACAAGCTTGGGGAGCGTCTTGTTGCTGTTCTTATCGGCCATGAGATTGAGGGTCTTGCTGAGGGCCTGATACATCAGGGCGCCGACAAGGTCCTAGTCGTGGATGACAAGATCTTTGAACACTATTCAACTGATGCCTATGCCATTGCAATGACCTCTCTCATCGCACCGCGAAAACCTGCCGTTGTTCTGTTTGGAGCGACCAACAACGGTCGTGACTTGGCGCCTCGTGTTGCAGCAAGGCTCAAACTTGGTCTGACTGCAGATTGTACTGGTCTTGACATTGATGAGGAGCGCCAGCTGGTCCAGACCCGCCCAGCCTTTGGTGGTAACATAATGGCTGAGATTCTCTGTCCATACACGCGTCCTCAGATGGCAACAGTTCGACCTAACGTCTTCAAGCCAACGGAACCTGACACCTCTAGAACTGGAGAGATCGAGAAGGTAGACCTTAAGGTCAATCCTGTTCAGGTACGGACAAGGGTCCTTGACACTGTTCGTGAAGTTGTTGAGGGAATGAAGCCTGTCGAGGAGGCCGATGTTGTTGTAAGCAGCGGTCGTGGAATAAAGGACCCCTCGAATCTGGAACTGTCCGAGCATCTAGCCGCATTGCTTGATGCTGCTGTTGGAGGCTCCCGTCCAATTGTTGATGCCGGCTGGCTCCCGCCAACACAGCAGGTAGGTCAGTCCGGTCGTACAATCTCCCCCAAGCTCTACATTGCTCTTGGAATATCTGGCGCGATACAACATCAGATTGGTATGGCCAGCAGTGATATTATTGTGGCAATAAACAAGGACCCCGAGGCCCCAATATTTGAAATCGCAGACTTTGGGATAGTAGGGGATCTGTTCGAGGTAGTGCCGGCAATCATTAAGGAGATTGAGAAGCTCAAGGCCAATAAGTGAGCAAATGGAATGAACGGGATTCACCCGTTCATCTCTCTTTTTTCAAACGCCGACATATGTGATAATATGGCCACGTATGGCCATATGCATCAAACATCTTTTCTGAAATTACACCCCAAGACAGGCCATCCCGTCTTA
>JAGSHP010000309.1 GCA_029855925.1 Candidatus Thorarchaeota archaeon
GAACTTTGATAATATGGAACTCGTCTACTAGAACCGACTGAAGATCTGTGACCGGGCCATCATCTCCTCAAACTCGTTGTTGTCCATTAGCTCAACATAGGCTATCCCGCTCGCAAGGACGTTCATCTCGTCACGAAGCCCGGGAGTGGAGAGGATTCTCGCCGCCCCCTTGATCACACCGCCGAACTCCTTGACGATGGCTGCATGCTCAAGCACTGGGAATAGACCGATGTCATAGGCATCCTCCATGTTGAGGCCGCTACCAAAGGCACCAGTGAGATAGACTCGTCGAATGTCTGACGGTTCGAGTCCAGATCGCTTTAGCAGTATATCGAGTGTGGCTCGCAGCGCAGCCTTGGACTGTTGCAACATGCGAATGTCCACCTGAGAGAGATACACCGGTCGAGGGAGAGCAGTGCTGCCATTGCGGGTCACGATGTATCGTGCAGAGGGTTGTGAAGTATCAACGCAATCTGGACCCGCAGACCGATTCAGTGACCCAACTTCGTTGAGTAGGTTCCTTCTTCGCAGTTCTGCGAGAAGAGATATGCCTCCGGTTCCGCACAGCCCCCGTGGGGGTGCATCACCGATTGTTGACAATTCAATAGAACAGCCATCGGTTCCTATCTTCACCGAGTAGATCGCCCCATTAGTGGCGGGCATTCCACAGTCAATGGACATACCCTCAAATGCAGGTCCGGAGGGAGCAGACGCCATCCAGACTATCTGACCATCGGTCACCGAGACCTCCGTGTTAGTGCCGACATCAATTGTTATCATCGGCTCCGAGGCGTCACGACTTCCCGCAGCCAATAATGCTGCCAGTGCATCCGAGCCAATGAACGAGCGAATGATGGGGGGGATGAACACATCACATGAGAGAGGAAGACCGACGGACTGAGCGCTGATACAGAGAGATGCAGAGCCATCTTGAACTTGATACGGGGGGATCAGAAGATCCTTCACACTTTGTCCAAGGAACAGTCGCTGCATCACTGTATTCCCACAGGCTACAACTGCTGATACATCGGATGGCACGATACCAGATGCTTGCAGCAGGTCTTCGATCTGCGACCGAATCGCCTGACGTACGCTTGTTGCGAGTTGCTCAAGGTTTGATTCAGATTGGCTTGCATATCTTGCACGAGTGATGACGTCATAACCGATGCTGTTTTGCGGATTAGTTCTCTGGGTCTCAGCGACTATTGACCCATCTTCCAGATTTACAGTTGCAACAGTCAGAGAGGAGGTCCCTATGTCAATGGCTAGACCAAGTCCTCCACTCTCAGACAAGTCGTCTTTGCAATCGTTCAACGCAGACACTTACACTATCGGACAATCATGACGGGACAGTTAGCACTCTTTGCGACCTTGTCACTTATTGAGCCAACAAAGAGCCGTCTGAGCCCGCTGACTCCTCGAGAACCCATAATGATAAAGTCGACTTCCTGTTCTGCCGCAATCTCGATGATTCTGTTGGCCGGGTCGCCATGAGAGAGAAGATCAGTGACTTCACAGCCCAAAGAACTGGCCAATGCCTTCGAACGAGCAAGGATGTCCTCACCCACCTTCTGCAGGGCAAGAAACGGCTGGTCGGAGACCGTGTCATGGTACGGCGTGGCGTCTACCAGCATAGGTACAACATAGAGTAGTATGACTTCGGCATTCAGTGGTGGGCCAATTGCACATGCATACTTGACAGCTTTGTTCGAATGATCTGAGCCATCAACTGCCACCAGGATTTTCTTTATCTCGATTCTGTCTGTTTCACTCATGCAGAACCCTCTCTCGGGTTTTATAGAAACATGAGGCCTATATCTCTCTTTTCCCAGTCCTGCAACATGGCAGTGCTTCGGATGAGTTGGTACGTGTGAACAGATTTCTTTAATACCAGATGTGTAACTAATAGAAACACCTGCAAGGAGGATCACAAATGAGACTCACTGGTACACAATATTCTCTCGAGAAGAAAGCTGAAGTTCTTGAACTGAGGAAGGCTGGCAAGGTAATTGAGACCTATGCATTCAAGGGACGGTCAATTGATGAACTCAATGAGGAGATCTGGAACTCGTTGAGGAGAAAGGGAACGCCCATCAACAAGGAGATGTTGCTTGATGGACTGTTCAGCCTATTCCCCGGCGTACGTCGTCATGGTCCCATCAAGTAGATGATCACTGCAGGGATGAGAATGCCCTGCGTCCATGTACCAAGTCCGTGACAACTGACACTATGTCATCAACGCCGACCCTCACCTGTTTCATGGTGTCCCGGTCGCGCACGGTGACCGTCTTGTCCTCTAGAGTCTGATAGTCAATGGTGATGCAGAAGGGAGTTCCAATCTCATCTTGACGTCGGTACCTGCGCCCTATCGATCCACTCTTGTCAAAGTAAGTGATGAGTCCGCTGTCCTGAATTCTGTCATAGATGTCCTTTGCCGGAGTCATCAGCTCGGATTTACCCATGAGTGGAAAGACTGCGACCTGTATGGGGGCGACTTCAGGGGGGAATCGTAACCACGCTGTATCCCGGTCATCCTTGCTCACGTAGGCATTGTCTATAAGACAGTACAGGGGGCGTTCGACTCCAAAAGCAATCTCAAGGACATTTGGAACGACTGGTCTCTTGTCGACCTTAACGCTCAGCTTCTCCTTGCTGAACTCCTGGTGTCGCGTCAGGTCATAGTTACCGCGATCATGAATGCCGCAGCACTCCACCCAGCCGAAACTTCTCGTATGAATCTCGACATCCCACGCATCGGCAGCATAATGGGCTCGCTCGGTAGGCAGATGCTGGCGCAGTCTCATCGTCTCATCAGTGAAGCCCATGTCGCGGAAGATGGAGTATGCCAAGTAGACGCACCAGGCATAGGCTGGTGTCTGAAAGTGCTTCTTCTCCAGTGCCTCCTTCATGGTCATAGTGATGACCGTGTCCTCATCCCGCTCCTGCACTTGGTACGGGACTATGGGCATGGTCTCATCCGCAATATCATCGAACTGTGGCCAATCAACCTCGTGAGAGTCCAGCAGAAATATCTGACCCTCGACCTGCGTGAACTCGCGAAGCCTAAGCATGCCCTGACGAGGCGAGATCTCGTTGCGATATGCCTTCCCAATCTGAAAGACGGACCCAGGCAGCCTGTCCCGGAAGAAGGTGAGTAGTCGCTTGAACAAGAGGTACGTTGTTGTTGCGGTCTCGGGACGCAGGTAGGCCTCGGTATCAAGACCAACCCTTGTCTTGAGCATAAGATTGTACTGCTGAACAGGACCCAGCTCGCTCCCACATGCGGGGCACGTAATGCCCAGTTCCTTGATCTTCTCAGTCAACTGCTCAGTGTCCAAGCCCTTGATGTGCGCCTCTGGTGCCTGCTCCTCTATCAGGGTGTCGGCACGAAAGGCCTGACCGCACTTGGTGCACTTTGTCACAGGGTCGATGAACCCATCCAAGTGCCCAGATGCCTTCCACACAATGGCGGGCGATACAGTGGGACACTCCACCTCCCAGAAACCAGAACGTACAAAGGCGGAGCGGATACGCGACTCGAGCCTATTCTTGAGTAGTTTGCCAAGTGGTCCCAGATCATAGAACCCGGATGATCCACCGTATATCTCTGGAGATGGCCCCCAGAAGAATCCGCGTTTCTTGGATAGCCCAAAGATCAGTTCAGTGAAGTCCTTTTCAGTTGACATTGTCCTGTTCACTCAGTTCGGTGGTCCGCATTGTCTTAAAGATATAGCTCTGCCTTCACTGCCATGCCATCAGTCTTATTAGCAAGGAGGAACCACTCAGCCCGAGAGTGAAGATTA
>JAGSHP010000121.1 GCA_029855925.1 Candidatus Thorarchaeota archaeon
AACTACTATTGGTATATTATTGTCCAATTACTCAAGTATCGATGCTTTATTCCTGCGACATCCATATAGCTGCCATGAATTTGAAATGAACTTACGCCGAACCGTTTCTTCTGGCCGATCTTTTTTCGTTCAGGGGTGCAGTGGGGCGCATGAATCATGCTGTTCGAGACCCGATTGATATTTATTTTTACTAATTTGCCTTTATGGGAGTGTTCAAGGCATAGTCCAGTAATCATTATGCAATGACGTGACACTGGATAATATGGTCCAACTAAATATCATTTAGTCAAATATGATTACCATAGTCGACTTTTACCGCATTCATATTGTCAATTATGTCAAGTCCGAATTCATCGTCATGGGAAGGCATCAGTGAGTAAACTGAATTCCTGTTTATTGCATATTCAGTGTACGGTGAGAAAATGATCAAGCGACTAGAGGAACAATTCCAAACAGCATCTGGCTCACAAGAACCTATCGCTGGAATGACCGACGTGACAAAGCACCTACAAATAGCATTCAACTCAGCCGACTGGAACATTGTACGCGCACTGCTGAAGGCTGATAGCAGACGTCCCATTCTGGTAATGGTCATCGGCTTCCGAAGTGAAATGTTGAAACCATTCAACTGGACTCCCCTCCGCGCGAATGGCGAATATCTCCCCTGCGATATACCTGGCATAGTTCCTGGATTGGCAGCTGTGATCAATCATCAGGGCAAGGGGGTCGCTGCTAATGCAGTGGTGCGTGGGGATGTCACGCGACTGGTATTGATGTTTGAGGGGAAGCGTGAACCACGTCTGAGACCAATGACTTCTCTCGTGACAGGTCTCTACCGCTTTTTCAAATGCTGGCGTGACTGGAATTCTGTTCTTCTCTCAATCATAGACAATGATCCCGTTATTGGGGAATGGTCTCTTGACTGGAGAGAGTTCCTCGCAGGTGAGAGCGGCTTTGCTACCATGCCTTGGTTCTCTCCCCTAACATACTCGGAGAGGTCTATTGCGCTCGAGAGGATTGTGCTGGCATCGAAGGCACTACTCACCTCGGTACTGAGCGAAGCTCAATATGAAGACCCAATGATCCGTTTTCTCGACCGCTGGATGACCTATCTCACTCCATTGACTCACGTGTTCTATGATGCTGATGAATCTGAGGAGGTGCGCGTGTAATGTTAGTTCAGACCTCACTTAATAGTCACCAGATCTTTGATCTTCACTTTCACGATTATCCTTGGCTCTCTGGTGCTGCGTTCGGTCTACAGTCCTTGGTTTCAGTTCCTGACGAACTGGCTAGAGACTTGGTAGAGGAAATCAGAGCACTTGGGATTACCCCCGTTGCGCCGGGCGAGTCGTATAGCCTTGGAGATGGAACAGAGAGTTCCGCTTATGACGTCCTTGGAGGTTACGTCAGTGTCACCGGCGTGAGACATCCTGCGGGGCTGTTGATTCCAATCCCCAGCTCACGCCAAGGCGCGGTACGACGTCTTGTTTCAGTTGTCCACAAGGTCGATGAGAACTGGATGATTGTTCGCTTGGATGACTTGCCTAACTTTACGAGAATCGTACCACTCAAGGGTCTCGTGGCCGACTCAGTCACACAGTTGCTGGAGGGGATCGTGTGACTTCGCTAGAAGAAGTGCCTGGAGTGGGCCCGACTCTTGCAAAGAAGCTGAAGGCTGTCTTTATCATCAGTGCCGAGCTTCTCGCCGTTCAGAATCCGATCGAGCTTCAAGCCAAAGCCAACATAGGGGAAGGCACCGCAAAGAAGATCATTCAGAATGCAAGACGAATCTTGGAAATGGATGACTTCCGCTCAGGGATCGAGGTCGAGCGAAGCATGAGGGAGGCACCTCGCCTCACCACTGGCATTGCTGACCTAGATACACATCTGATGGGTGGAATCGAGGCAGGTTCAATAGTTGAGGTCTATGGCGCCTGGCGAGGCGGAAAGACTCAGTGGTGTTCGTATCTTGCCGTGAGGTCTCAGCTACCGCTTGAAGAGGGTGGCTTGGAGGGTCGTGTCCTATGGCTGGACACCGAGTCCTCTTTCAAACCGTGGCATATTCGAGCAATTGCTCATAGATTCAATATGGACCCCGACGTGGTCTTGGGGAATATCGAGCACATGCCGATCATACTTTCTTCACAGATGACTGAGAAGTTTGCAACAATTCCTCAACGATGTTCCGAGGAGAATGTCAAGCTTGTTGTCGTGGACTCCCTGACGGGACTGTTCCGGGCTGAGTATACCGGACTTGAGGCACTACGTCTCCGGCAACAGGATATCAACTCGTTGCTCAACCTGATGCGACGAACCGCGACTGCGACCAAGACGGTCTTCCTCTACACGAACCAGGTCATGTCAAAGATCTCGACCTACGGCGGCAATCCGAATG
>JAGSHP010000156.1 GCA_029855925.1 Candidatus Thorarchaeota archaeon
GACTACTGGTGCAAGAGGAGCTGCATGACGATCTCGTGCGGCTGCTTGTGGAGGAGGCCGAGAAGTTGCGCGTTGGCAGACCCTCCGACCCGAGGACTGATCTGCCGCCTTTAGGAATTACTGCATTGTATCTTTTGGTTGACCAGATGAAGGATGCATTGGCAAAGGGAGCAGAGGTCAGGACTGGCGGATATCGCTGTGATTATCTCGGAGATCCGGACCCAGCAGGTCTATTCTACAAGCCCACAATACTGACGAATGTCACACAAGACATGAGAATCATGAGCGAGGAGGTTTTTGCTCCAGCACTACCTGTGATGCCCGTCAAGAGCGTTGAGGAGGCCATCAATGTGGCGAACAGTTCACGGTATGGTCTCAGGTCGTCCATCTTCACCGATGATGTCGAAGTTCGGAGAGAGTGGGCGAAACGAATAGAGGCGGGTGGGGTGATAGGCGGTACAGACCATCTCTATTTCGATCCGTTCATGCCACATCTTGGAGGATATAAGGACTCGGGAGTGATAGGAGCGAAGTACTTTCCAGAGTTACTCACTAGGATGAAATACGTACATGTCGGGCCAGGTGTGGAGTTCTAATCATGGAGCGAGAGAACCGAGGCAGTGATTCAGCATCTACAATTGATGTCGTAAAGGCGCAGGCACGACAAAAGGCAATCGACATACTGTGCACCTTTGCCGAGAGAAAAAAGTCACTTCATGCAGTACTACGAGACTTTCTTGCTCTGGAAGCACCGGATACGGAACTATTCATGATGGTACAGGCACTGACAATGAGCACTATTAGATATCTCAATACGATAGATTTTCTCATCTCTAGAAGTCGAACATCCATACACTTCAAGGACCTGCCGGAACCAAAGAAGAATGCACTCAGACTCGCCGTCTATGAGGGACGCTGGTTGGGCACACCAATCAAGACATTGGAAGAGCAATACCTTTCGAAGTTTGAAGACTGCCATCGTGCTCTCCGACGGGCTATCGGCATCAAGCTTGATAAAGCCGTGGCATCTATGAATGACATCGAGAGATTGGGGATATTACTTTCGCATCCGTCTTTCCTCGTCAAGACCTTCATCGATAACTTGGGTAGAGATGAGGCCATCAAATTGATGCAGGCCAATCTGAGACCCCGTTCGTACTACGTGCGGCCTAATCTACTGAAGTGCGATACTGAACAGATGCTTGAGTCATTACACGAGTTCGGTATTGAGGTGGCGCCAGACCCCGAGGTCGATGGAATCTATAGGGTGACACAGGGTGCCGACAGGATTGTGAGGTCACCCGTATTCCGAGAGGGACGGATACTGCTTCAGGATAAGGCCAGCATACTTGCGGCGAGAGCATTGAACCCACAACCAGGAGAAACAGTGTGGGACGCGTGTGCTGCTCCAGGAATGAAGACGGAACTCTTGTGGGAGGCGATGAACAGAGAAGGACACCTGATCGCCTCAGACATGCATTCTGGGAGAACGCGCATTGCTGCTGACCGAAGCAGACTACTGGGCTGCAGCGAGGTGTCATGGATTCTCGCAGATGCATCAACAGCACCAGTGAAGGACGCAGACAAGATTCTCATCGACGCACCGTGTACATCAACGGGAATATTGAGAAGTCGCCCCTCATTCAAATGGAAGATGAACAAGAGGTTCCTCATGAGTATAATGTCGATTCAACACAAGATACTCGATGGGATCATGATTGCGTATAGGGACAGGCCAGGGACTGAGATAGTCTACGCTACATGCTCGCTCTTACCTCATGAGGGAGAGAACCAGATTGACTCTATGCTAAGTCGCCATTCCGTGAAGTTCTTGGATGTTCCAATAGCAGACGCCTCACCGGGATATCCCGGATTCGAGTGCTCGGACAAGGTACGCCGGTTGTTCCCGCACATTCATGACACCAGCGGCTTCTTCATTGCCCACTTTCGAATAGAATAGAGTAGGGTTCACCGTCCTGTAGACAGTCGCCGATAGATAGAGTCCATGACTCGTCGGGCGAACTCCTTGTCATCCTTGAATGCAAACGGTATCGAGAAGTACTCCTTGCGGGCCTTCTCTATCGCCTCGGAATCTCGACTAACATATGCTCGAAACAAGAGCTTCGTCCAATTGAAGCATGGATCTTGATTGAACTTCTCTGCAAAACCAGAGCTCTCTGCCACCTGGGTGAGGTATTGTATTCCCTCTTTTGGCTGACCAAGCATAAGATCAGCCAGGGCACCCATACAAGCAAAGACTATGGCGTTCTTTGCCAGTCCCGACTTGATGTAGGTCTCAGCGCCCTCCTTATACTCTCGGGACTTCTTCGCGTAGAGATGGCGCCCATCAACAACGGTGATATCTGGTGGTCGGTCTTCGACCTCTACTCTCTTAAGACCTCCGCCGCTCAAGAGTGTGGCCTTGAGTTCGGCTTGCATGCTTCTCATGTCCTCTTCCTGGCTGAGTCTGCGAGCCTTAGATATCATGTTGCGGCCGGCCTTCAACAAAGACTCACGTAGTGTTGGGTTTTTCAGAGCTGGATCGGATTTTGCCATGCCATTCTCATAGACCGAGCGACAGTATCGATAGAGTTCATAGGCGCGACTGATCAGACCAAGATTCACGAGAAAGTCTATTCCCGGCATCACTGTGAGAATAGCGTTGTCTGTCTCTCCGAGGTTCTCGAATTGGGTTGCTGCCTCGATGAGCCAGAGTATTGCGTCGGTGCTCTGCTGTTCCATCATCTCCTTACCCTTGGCAAGTGAGCTGTAGGCATCAATGCACATCACAGAACGGTCGATCTCAGCACACTTGGCAGCCACCTCACCCTTTGGAATCACCTGGTTTCGTAGTGCACATGTGTAGCGGTCCTTGTCGACTCGCAACCAAGAGCAGAATTCAGATGATGGCTCCAATTGAAAGATTCACCTCACATCTCTTAATGCGATGGGTGTTAAAAATCAATTCACGGCATATCGCAACTCTTAACAATAGAAAGTATAGGAGGCCATCAGGAGGTATGCCAAATGATAGACGACGACGCAGAACTCGAGAGAATTCGAAGGAAGAAGATGCAACAGCTAATTGCTCGTGAAAAGAGGTTACAGGAGCAGCAAGAGAAACAGCAGAAGAGTGCAGTCGAGCGGCAGAACTTGTTGAACCGATTCTTGGCTCCAGAGGCTAAGGCATACCTGGACAACCTCAGAAAGAACGAGCCAGTAATTGCAAAGCGAGTGGAGGATGTCTTTCTATATCTTATCGTCTATCGTGGAATCCGCCAGATGTTCAGCCAGTTGGATGTGCGGTATGTCGAACGCCAGATAAAGGGCGAGGGACCACGCATCAGGATCCAGCGCGATGGCGAGACCTCGGACTTCAGCGACTATGTCCGAGAGGCCATCCATAAGGATGAATGAATAGTAACTCAACTCATGGCCTGAGCCCTAGACTTCCATTGACGAATCTTGAACTCCAAGTCCTGAAGGTCCCCCTTACCAGACTTCCAAGAGTTTGATGCACGGCGCATCTCAAAGATGAGCGCACCACCACGGGCCAGCTTCTGTTCTAAGATGTCCACGGCGGTCTCAATGGCCTTGGCAATATTCTCGTGACCCTCAGTCTTGACAATGATCTCAGCAAGGTCGTCAAAGATCACATCCGGGGTGGCGCCTTGCCATTTTTCAAGGGGTATCTGCGCCTCACGATATTTCTTGGCAGGAAGCACTGTGTTGTTAGGGCCGAGTTCCACTTCGTCCTCAGATTGAAGTGCTTCGACCACCTTGCGAACCTCTTCCACATCTGTTGACAACATTGCAGCAAGGTCATCAATCTTTGCCTTTCGTTTCTCAAGGATGATTCCAAGGATTCGAAAACGATAGTCGCCATGCTCTAATAGAGTCGTTCTCAGTCCTTCCACCGAGTGCTCCTTTCCTGTAATGACATCCATTGCGGCCGCGGAAACCTTTGCAATGTCATCTTTGAGGCGACGAAGTTCTGCTCTTGTGAGGTCTAGCTGCTGCTGGATCTCTTCAACATTCTGCACACGCGCAGAAGGGGCCCCCGCAGTGGGCTGTCCCGATCTCATGTCCTTCACCTCCTGCCCCATCGCTTGCAAGGCTGACCGAGCCTTCTGCAACTCTGCCTTTAGATGCTGAATCTCGGACTCTTTCTTCTGCAGCGACTCCTCGAGAGTATGCACCTGCTGATTCAATTGAGTCGCTCTTCGGACACTACCACTGAGCTGTGCCTGGATCGTCTCCAGTCGCTGATTGAGTGCAGCAATCTGAATTGTCTTTTCTCTTAAACGAGTATTAATATCATCATCGGACATTGAGATTCCCAGTAGTCTACAGACGGACATGAATAAAAAGAAAATCCGTATTGCCTTCAACGGAAGCGATGACATCATGCGACTATTTGATGCACATACTCATCTGGACATGAAGCATTACAAGAATGACTTGGATCGTGTCATCAAGCGTGCACAGGAGGCAGGTGTGGAGGGCATGGTCTCCTCATCGATTGGACCTGGCTCGTTCAGACGCACACTTGGAATCGTCAAGAAATACTCGGGTATTGTGTTCCATACTGCTGGCACAAACGTATCTCAATTGACACGCAAGGATGCAGATGAGATAATCGCACTTGCACGCAAGTACTCTAATCAACTGGTTGCCGTTGGTGAGGTGGGGCTGGATTACTACTGGGTGAAGGACCCTGCAGGGAGAAAGGCTCAGGAACCGCTCTTCATTGACTTCATAAGGCTGGCTGATGAGCTGAAGATGCCCATTGTAATTCATTCGCGCAAGGCGGAGGCAGAGGCTGCCGCAATTCTCAGCCGCGAGTTTGACGGCAAGGTGCTCATGCATTGTTTTGATGGACCACCGCAGGTTGCACAGCAAGTGGCTGATAACGGTTGGTCAATCACACTCCCCGCCAACTTTGGAAAATATAGGAACCGCAGACGAGCGGCGGAGATCCTGCCCATCGACCAAATCATGCTCGAGACCGATGGCCCGTATCTATCCCCCACCGGCGAGCGAAATGAGCCTGCAAACGTCCGATTTGGATGTGAGTCCTTGGCAGAGATCAGGCATATGGACCCTGAGGCTGTGGGAGAGATGACGACTAGGAATGCACGCAAATTCTATGGACTATGAGCACATAGTGTGACCGACACGGACAAATACAGAGGTTGCTAATGTTAGTATGGACCGTGAAACAACTTGTACACTCGGAAATTCATGGATATTACGAGCGATTCGCTAGAGCATCCCGTTGCCGTGGTAGGACTTCCAGGAATAGCAAATGTTGGAAGAATCTCTGTCGAGACTCTAATCGACGAGCTGGATGCTGAGCTCTTCATGCAGTTCTTCTGTAGTGAATTTCCACCTCAGGTGATCATCAGAGAGGGCATATCAGAGATGCCCAAGTCGTCGGTCTACCTCTACAGATCAGCCCCTGACGAACCAAATGATCTGATAATTCTCACAGGAGACTTTCAGCCAACCAATAGTCGAGGAGTCTTCGAATACGCAGACTTCATAGTCAAGGAGTTTGCCTCACTGGGAGTTGAACAGGTCTATGCGCTGGCCGCCTACGAACAAGAGTATGCAGCATACTTCAACCAGTTCCCTGAGGAGCCGCGTGTCTTCGTCTCTGCCAGTGACCAAGAGATTCTCGATCGCATTTCTACTATGACTGGCGTTGTCGCCATGAAACAGGGTGTCATAAATGGGGCAAATGGGATAATTCCGGTATGGGCTGCAACCATGTATGACATGGAAGGTGCATGTCTTCTGGGTGAAACAATTGGAATGCTCAAGATGGACTATCGAGCAGCCAGAAGGATGGTCAGACTGTTCGGTGATTTTATTGGCATCAAATCATCAATGGATGGATTAGATGACCAGGCTGAACAGGTAGTCGAATTCTTGCTATGGGCCAAAGAAGAGATGGAACAGAGAGGCAAGCAATTGGAGAACGAAGAGAGCCGATCCGACAGATACATCGGATGAGAGTTCATTCCACAAGTTCAGGGCTTAGAATGTCTGTGATGGAGCCTTGGCTGTCCAGGTTGATGTAGAAATAATGGTCATGATGTTTGACCTTGACCGATAGCGGGAAGCGTTTCGCTCCATCAAGAACATTAGGAGGTACATTCAGTACGGTCTTCTTGCCGCAGACAGGGCATTTTGCATAACGTTTGAGCATTACATCCACCTTTGTTCCAGACCTCAGTCCAGACCGATTTTCGAGTCATCACTCAAGAGAATAGTGCAGCCGTATTGGTCAGGATTCTTCAATGCATCAGTGAAGAGGCCGATGATCTCTGAACCATCCATATCACTGATAGCTTGGGAGTCAGTTCCAACAATACGAAGGTTCTCGTAGACTCCACTCTCAACAAGAATTCTAAATTCCCCCTCATCGTGCCGTCCCTGAAGAACAAAGTGCTTCGCAAAGTCCTTGAATTCATCTTTCGGTCCACGAAGACTCACATGAACTCGTCTAGTCAGTCCTCTTTGAAGAATATCATTCAGCAGATAGGCTCTAATGACTTGGTTGCCGACCTTTCGACGCAAATCAATGAATTCAATGGTCATCCCGTCGTCTTGCTTCAGCTTCCAACAATGTGCGTTCAAGCACAACCACCAACATGTAATAGAGGAGAGATTGATTATATAGAACTTATTCTCGTGTACTGAAAGTCGAAATACCTTTATTTGTCGGGAAACACATACCAAAACCCAGCCTTATACTGCACCGGAGTGAGTCGAATGTTACAAACAATTGATATGGCTATTCGAGAGGTCCATATCGGCCTTTGGTTTCTTGTCGTTGGGTATTACTTCTTCCTCTTTCTGTTTCTGTTGTTCTTCCGATGGCGAAACACACGCAATCCATTCCAGCTGGCGATGGCACTGTTCTTTCTGCTTCTGGCAATAGGTAGGTGTTTCTACTTCGTGGGGGACTTCTATGCCGATCCCAGCTCACTATACGGTAATCTACCATCTTTGGGAGTCACGCAATTGCTACCCGATCTCACTCCATGGCTGAGTGCTGGCGCGTTCTTCCAATGGATGGCGCTCGCAATACTCTCTGCAACGGCAGGATTCATGATCATTGGCAAGAGATGGGGTGAGATTCTCTTTGCCGTTCCAGCAGTGATCATTGGCGTTGTGTTGGCGGTCTTCCCTCTTGACGCAGCCACTCGTCAGATAATCTCAGGCACGGCTGGACCAATTTACGCTCTATTCATACCATTGCTATTCTGGTACCTCGCATACCACTCAGGTGGAGTCCTTAGAAGGTCAAACTTCGTTCTCGGACTCGGATTCTTCGTCCTATTTGCGGGAAGAGTGGTCCATGCAGGAAGGCACTGGCTTGCAGCTACTGTCTTTGGTAGCTATACAATTCCAGGGGTGCTTGCTCCAGGTCTGATAGTTATCGGACTTATTCTGATAGCGATAGGGAACGAGTGGGGACAGGCAGCATAGCTCAGCAGATGTTGACTAGTAGAAGATGCGCTCCTCTACTGTCAATCACTTCTGCATCATCCGATTTCTTTCCACTCAAGCATCTTCAGATCTTCGAGAGTATGCAGCGCCTTTTGCACATCCTTCAGATGTTTTCCAAGTTGGTCTGCGATAGCCCGTGATGTGAGAGAGCCTGTGCACATCTTGGCCACATCAAACGTGTCCTGGTCCATCTGTCCAAGACGGACAAGCATTGGAGACACTTTGCCTTTCAGTACCGGAACAATTATTCGTTTCTCAGAGGCCTTGCCATTCTTTGTGATGTCATCAACGACCTCTGCAAAGTTCTCGAATGGCTCCAGGTTACCATCCCAGTTCTCCAGGACGTCAGCATATCTCTTCACAAATGCGTTGTTGACGTCAGCAAGGACAGCCATTGCAGCATTGGTGTCGTCCAGTTTATCAACAATGGCAGCAACAATCACATTACTACGAAGTGATAGACAGATATCGAATGCGCCAAAATCGATGACATGGACACGATTACCCGAGCTTAGTTCTCGACCAAATTGGATCAAAGCCGTCAGGAAGCCACTGATGAGATTCGGATCCATATCGGCTTCCCCATATTTCCGATCAAGAATGCACAAGCCGCTATCTGCAATGAGGATGTAAAGCGCCTGAATCAAATGGCATCTCTCCCATATGTATACAAAATGACTACGAATCAAGTGTTTATATCAGTATTCGTGTTGTGATGTCATGCAATTTATGTCCCCATTTACTTGGAAATGCAATCCGGAGAGCTTTTTACCAACACCAGAGGCATAGGCTTGGTGAATACGGTGGACACGGCCAAGGATGCCAGAATACTCGTAGTGGAGGATGCGCTGTCGCGACTTACCTCCATCATTCGAAATCGTCGGCTTAAGATGCATCTCGATTATGGGAGATTCAACGAGGTGCTGCGGGACCTCGAGAAGACCTTCTATGAGGTCAAGTTTTCGTATATGGAGGCACCGCAGCTGGCGGACCTGCCGGCTACGAAAAAGATTGTGCAGACCGTGGCTGCACTGGGGGACGGCTTTGAAAAGGCCATCAAGTCAACCGACTATAAACCGAAGACAAGCAACGAACAATTGGCCATCGCAGAGTTCAGATATTCAGTCAGAGCAATTACAGGGTTTCCACGTAGACTCAAGCTGTTTCCCGATGACCCCGGATATGCGGTGGATCTCCTGGCGGTGGAGATCAGTCAGACAACACTGGTCAAGGGGAGCGACAAGCTCACAGAGTGCAGGTGCACCGACGGGTCTCGAATCTGGCACATCGTCACCAATATTCAAGGAGTCAAGTCCAGTATGAAACTGCCAGCAGCAGTTCTTCCACCGACCGAGTTCATGGGCGTCATTAGTGAGGCCATGTTTCTGAGCGGAGAACCACTGCCCGATGACACACCATTGGGGATTCTTGAGTGTGTACCGGAGAACATCCTAGCTCACGCACGGGGACAGGTACTCTCATTGACAAAGAGGCGAGGATGATTATGGTAGAGCTGAGAGAACTTCAGAAGAGGCTGTACGAGTTTGATGAGAGGAGAGGATGGAACAAATTCCCAGCCTCACAGGTCTTCACGCACCTAATTGAAGAACTTGGAGAGATATCGAGATATATCACAACCGAGGAGGGCTACAAGGTTGTGGGGCTTGGGCACGAGAAGCCACAAGAGAATCAGATAGGTAGGGAGTTCGCACAGGTCTTCTCACTCTTCATGCAGCTGGCGAATCACTTTGATGTCGATCTTGAAACTGCTGTTCTCAGAGAGCTCGAGATAATGGAGAAGCGCTTTCCAGCTGATGCATGGACAAAGTATATGGACACATAGGGACCTGATCGGTCCCAGAAGCGGCGCCCACTACTTCAATCGTCTCTGCGCATCGAGGGCCTTCTTGGCCATGTCTTCAAGGTCCTTTGTTGCAGCAAGGAGCCCCAGAGCCTTGTTCCGAACAACTGTGATGTTCTTTTCCTTTGCCCACTGTGCAAGGCCAGTGACCAGCGGACCCAGTGCAGTGCGAGCAGCCTCCACGGTTCCTACCGCCTTGCCCAAGAGCTCAAGAGCATCCTTGGGATTCATACCGGCCTCGGCGACACGCATCCATACAAGTGCATGGATCATATACAGCGAGTCCAACATCAGCGTGGGCGACTTGGGGTTCTCCTGAACCTTCTTGATCAGTCGGTCCTGACGCTTCTCGAAGACATCTTTGAATAGACCAAACGCCTTCTTCACATTTCCTTTGTCTAGCTCGATAATTCCTTTCTGTAGCTTCTCATCGGTCTCGGACATCGCTGTGTTCTCCCATATCCATGCATTGTTGTTTGACGGATGCTTTTCGTACTATTATGAGTTTCTGCTCACATTGTCATTCGTATGCTGTATATCTTTTTGAACATTGTTAATGATTCCTTGACTGTATAGGTGTCATTGGCGAGAGAACTGTAATCTCCAGTCCTCGACTGGGAGGCTGCTCCTTTGATGTTCCGATGCAAACCAGAAAGCATTGATTTTCAAACGGGGAATAATGTTTATTTCGCACCGTGTTCAGACATCTCCAACTTGAGCTTCGCCCGATGGAGGACTATGCATGGTCAAGACCACCTTCACATTCAGTGAGTTGAAGAGAACAAACCATCAAGAGATCAAGGATCTACAGGACCGCAAGTTCAGAGCTTTCATACGGTACCAGGTATATCCCAATCACCCCTATTACAGACGCTTGTTCAAGGAGAACAACATCGACCCATTCAATATCACGAAGATTGAGGACTGGGAAAAATACCAGGTTCCACTAGTCAGAAAGGTGGACTACAAGGAACATCTCAAGGAATTCGTTCTAAACCCCTCCGAGGTTGATGGGCACGAGCGCGACTCTGTCGAGATCATCAGAAATCTGATGGCCTACGCCAAGGCGGCTGGAAAGAAGGACCTGTACACATTCCTGAGAAATAACGGGATCAGAGTGAAAATGCACATGGGTGCATCTGCAGCAATGGAGAGAATCAAGGAAAAGCTGACTTACCTGTATGCGCCGCTTCAATTCTGGCTGAGCTCTGGAAGAGCGTCCGGAATGCCGGCGCCAGTCTTTCTCACACGGTACGACAACGATCTCCTGTACCACAATTGTGTGAAGGTGGGGCAGATGGCAGTTGACCCGTGGGTGAAGAAAGGATGGGAGGTCATCAGCATGAACCTCTTTCCATATGCACCACATCTAGGATGGCACGCAGTGAACATGGGTCTCAAGCAGATGTCGAAGTTCTACCTAGCCACGAGTGCGGGCGGAGCGATTCCCTCACCGAAGCTTGTGGAACTGGCGAGGGTGTTCAAGGCAAATGCCATTGCAGGAATGCCGAGTTATCTGCGCAACAGATTCTTCAGGGCAATGAGAGAGGCGGAGGACTACGAGGCGCCAGAAAAGGTAGTGGTCCTTCTTGCGGGCGAGAAGATCTATCCGCCGGTTGTAGATGATATAGTGTCGACCCTGACCGAAAAGGGCACTAAGGAGGTACGTGTCGTGGGGGGCTATGCATCGTCAGAGAGCAAGGTCTCATTCGCGGTCCAGTGCGATTACCACGGTCCATACCATAATGTCAGTCCGCTCATTCTCTCATTCGAGTTCACAAGGGTGAACAAGGATGGTAGCTGGGAGTTCGTTGATGAGAACGAGCCCGGTCATGTGACCCTGTTTCATCTTGATGCCACTGGAACCGTATTTGAAGGGTTCCTCTTGGGCGACATTGCATCGAAGCACGAAAGCGGGAGATGCCCGGTGTGCGGCATCGACGGTCCGTTCTTTTGGGACGTTGGAAGACAGAATGACGTACAGGCGCAGATTGAGATCATGGGAATGGCTGAAAAGAAGATCAAGGGAGCAACCGTGAATCTCACAGCATTGAGAACAGACCTGCTAGGATTTCCTGAGATTGAGGAGGTACAGATAGAGATAGCCAAGGAGGACATGGACGATCCATACAGCATGGATGTACTCAATCTCTACGTTGCTCCAAAGGCATCCGTGCATCCACCACATGATGACCTAATTATGAGACTACAACGGGTCACAAAGGACTCCACCGAGATCACTCCGAGCGTGTTAATAGTGTCCTTTGAGGAGCTGTTGGATAGGGCCGGCGGACTGAAGTTCATGGAGATTGCAGACGTACGTCCAAAGCCCGCCTAGAGTGGTTTTCGACTTTGGGTAGAAAGCCATTAATTCGAAATACAAATAAGCATGTGGGAAGTGTTCTACGTGATGCGCCATGGCAATCGAAAATGAACCAGCACCAACTGACGATGTGTCAGTCTTTGCAATCAGTGCGTTTGATATTACGGTTCGCACTATGACGGTATGGCTTAGAAGACTATTGGAGTTCCTCGTTGTTGTGGGAATCACTCTGGGTCTCGTTCAGATAGTTGGCTATGTCACGTTCTGGATAGCCTATGGGTCCCTGAATGTGAATGCGCCTACGGCGAACGGTGAGGGGTTTAGTATCATAATAGGCATAATCTCAAACATATTGAGCGGATCCACGATTACCTATTTGGTGCCCATCCTGTTCTCAATAGTGGCGCTGATCATCTCACCAATAGTAACAGGAGCCGGAATCAAACTTGCATTTGATGACTACGGGAACCCAGGAAACGGTTCCGTAGGAGAGAGTTTTGGGACGGGGATTGAAAGATCTGTCAAGCTGATTGCTATCAATCTCGTTGTCGGTCTAATTGTTGGAGCGTTCTTTGCACCGATAGTGATCGTCATGCTATTGATGATGGGCGTTCTGATGGGGAGCACAGATCCATATGTGATCATAAATGAACTCACCAAGCTCACGGGGCCTTTTCTGGCCAGCATGATAATCGCGGTCTTTGGTATCTATATCTGGATCAGGTTCATGCCTGCAATGGCAGTTGGGACAGTTGAAGACCTCGGAGTGATCGACTCGGTCAAGCGCGCATACAAATTGACCAGTGGAAACTTCTGGCATGTACTTGGGAGCATGATACTAATAGGACTGGCGGTGGCCATCATTCAAGCGGTCATATCATTGATGCTCGTAGGGTTTACTGACCTAGTGACAGCTGCAGTCATTTCAGATTTGATTTCGGTCATAATCCTATCACCAATCAACATAGTATTCCAGGCAGTACTCTACAAGGATCTATATGCAAGAAGTGTGGCTACTCAGGAAACCTACTGGTAGTTCATCTGAAGGGCCCTATAGTCCTCTGTAGGGCTCTCGCTCATTTTCTTGTCTATTAGTCATCCAGAATGCGTTCGTACATCTGAACAAACATGCCCGTATCCTGCTCGTAGGGTTCGCCCCACGGACGAAATCCGAATTTCTTCATGAGACGCTCACCGACTCTACTGCCGACAAGGATATTGCAGTAGTTACGTTTCAGTCCGTGTGCCCTAGCGTACTCAGCAAACTGAATATACA
>JAGSHP010000430.1 GCA_029855925.1 Candidatus Thorarchaeota archaeon
GTTCTCAACATTGGTGATGACCTCTGGAGCATGATCTCGGATGTCATCTCGGGCGGGAAGGGCGTCTTTGACACAATTCTCAGTTTCATGACGAACAATGTTCTACAGGCTCTGCTGAACAAGACTCTTGTCGCAACGCTCGGTATCACATCAGGCCAGGCCACGAATCTGGTCAGTCGTGGTGTTTCATTCATTCACTCTATTGTTGACTACCTCTCCAGCTTTGACTTTTCCAAGTTCATCACCGATGTTGGAGACGACCTCCTGAACACGGCTCTCGGTGTTCTAACAGATACGGCAGGTCAAGAAGTCGTTGACAAGATCATGTCTGTTGTCGAGATCGGAATGAGCGCTCTGGACCTTGTGGACCATTTCGACGCTGAATCGGTCATGTCTCTCGCAGCGAAGATCGTCGAAGAGTTTGCAGGTCCCACCAATATCATTGGAGAAGCTGAGGATCTCGCACGACAACTCATGAACATCACCAAGATATTCGCTGAGAGCGGCCTCTCGAGCATTACAGACTTCAAGAGTCAACTGGAGACCATTCTTCTCGCAAATCTAGAATCATCAGTGCCTGCAAGCACACGGACACTTATCGAGGATACTATCACGCTAATTGCAGGTATCTATAACGATGGGTTCGACCCAAGTCAGCTGCCCGACATCTTTGACATTGCTGAGGAACTTGTTTCACAGCTGGGACTTGATACCTCCACCTTTGACACCGTCATGGAGGCAATAAATGGGGCAGTCAAACCACTACTAGGCATAATTGCAATGGTCACCGACAACGGTGGTCTCAAACAGCTTGTCGCCAAGACTGCTAGCAACTTCATGTCTCAGCTCGGATCACTGCCTGACATGATTGTCAGCGTGATCAAGCTCTTGGACCAAGAGGGAGTCCTTACAGGACTCAGCAACGTTGACGAGGTCCTCAATACTCTGGGGCAGATCGCCAACGGAATCTTCAGCATGGTTGGTATGGTCCGTGGACAATCATTCCAGGGGATCATGCAGTCACTGCTCATGTCGGTCAGCTCCATTGTTGCTATCTACCCGTCCTTTGACGGTGTACCCATCGATGCCTTCCTCAAGTTACTACAATCATTCTTCCCGAGCGCCTTCGGGCTCTCTGGCGACGCAATTCCAAAAGCAAGTGAGGTCATTCAGCAGATTCTAGAGTTTGCCGCCGGCAAGCTCTCGGGCATCTTTGACACCTCGCTTCTGACGGACATGCTGGACTTCCTCTTTAACATCAAGGGGATCTTCACAGACGGTATTCAGTGGCTTCTGGGACTGGTCTACGACTGGCTCACAGGACAGATCACGCCGTTGCTCCAGCAGCTGGAATCGAGCATCAACAATGCTATGAGTGGTTTCACAGACCTGCTTGGCTACGCGGGAAATCTCCCGATTGGACTGGGTGAGTGGAGCCTCTTCGAGCTGAACTTCGACCTTGGCATTGTTGCGAACTTCCATCTCAACCCTGACCCGTTCTTTGACTTCTTGAAGTCCATCATATTCGAGGGCAGGAATCCATTCAGTCTCAGCTCACTGGGTGACTTCTTCCGTGTAGTTATGTCCTTCTTCGAGATCTCGCCGCAGTTCCATGCAGAACTCGGAATGAGTGGATTTGACTCGTCGAAGAACCCATTCATGGAGTATCTTCTCCAGTCGCTGGGTCTCGAACTGTCGTTCTCTGGCAGTGCAAAGTTCGTGCTCAACATCTTCACGTTTAGGAATGGAATGTTCGAGTGGAACAACTTCCTCAAACTGATCGAATGGGGCCTGTCACTGAAGGTAGCAATCTCGCGAACA
>JAGSHP010000328.1 GCA_029855925.1 Candidatus Thorarchaeota archaeon
CCTGTGCTATGATCAGGAGTAGCACCCTCAGAGACGTCATAGAGGCTCGAGGATGTTGTATCTTCTGGGTCTCTAGGATGTGACATTGAGTAGTTCGCCCACACAGCAAACTTGTGTCCTCTTTTCAAGATATTTGAGTCGGCATTTGCACCATGCTGCTATCAGAGCCTCAGGCCTGGCAATGTCATTTTTGAATGATCACTCGGCTGACCCCTTTGATGTCCGTGAGTGAGTTGATCATGCTCCCGGTCAGCTCCTCCTGGGTGATCACCTTTAGACACGGTTCGGCATATACGCCTGCATCTTCAGCGATGACCTGCCTGATTGGAATCCCATATGCCGCAATGGCAGATGCCACATCTGCAAGGATTCCGGGATTCTCTGGGTCTCTCACGAAGATTGTCACCATTCCAAAACCGAATAGATGCGCCACCTGCTCGAGTGATGGACCTGCTGGCTTCAATCTTGAGAAGAATGGCTGCAGTTCGGGATCGGATGCTATGATCTCTGTTGTTGTCCGGACAGTTCTCCTATCGATATTGAGCGCGTCACCTATTGCCTTTAGAGGTATCCGAATGTCGCCGCACCTCACATCGCCAGGGCCATCTACCCTGAATCCGTGACGGATGATCGTCTGAGCCACCTTTAATCTCTGTGGCGTATCATGAAACTTCCTGGCAAGGATCTGCCACATGCAATCACAGCCTGACCAAATGGTCGATATCAGTCCCAGTACTAGGATTCCTTCGTTATATTATGTACGTATTTGGGCATTGATGTTCATCTTGGCACACTGGATGTTTCCTGAGCAGATCTTCCCACGTACTTGCTACAATGCCTTCTCGTACAGTGCCTCGTCTACGTAGCCGTGAGGCATCTTGAAGTGTTTCTCTCTGATGCCAACAAGCTTGTATCCGATCTCCTCATACAGATGTCTGGCAATCTTGTTGTCTGCGAATGTGCTCAGCACAATCTTTTCAAAACCCTTTTCCCTTGCCACTTCTTCGGCAGATTGCATCAATGCCTTCCCAATTCCAATTCCTCTCAATGCCTTGGTCACAATGATGCCCAGCCTTGTGACATGTTGCGAGGCCTCCCACTCTTCTGGTTGGAGACTTAGATGTCCTGCATAGCCATAGTCGATCTCAGCGACAAGAAGCGCTTCCTTTGTTCTTCGTGTCCGGTGAATCCACGAAACCCAGTCCGACACAGTTCCATTTGGATGAAGAGTAGGCAGCCATCTAAGTTCTCCAACGACACTACAAAAGGTTGTGTAGAGTGCTTGAGCATCCTCGGGAAATGCGTGGCGCACCACGATTCTCCGTCCATCTGTGCTGTTATACTCCCATGTCTTCAATGGCAGGACCTAGGCATTTGCTCTCACTAGCAAGAAAAAGGGTTGCGGTGTGGCAGTTTGTTTTTCACGCCTAGCCGATGCCTTTCACTATGTTTCCCTGAGCAGCTTTCAGGATATGTGAGATGTCAGAATAGAATTTCTTTGTCTGTCCAACTGCAACAATCAAAGTTGCGGTGCACAAGAATATTGCGAGTGCGGCGCCGTAGAGCGACCAATGATTCGGTCCGATCAGAATATGGGTTGCGATTACTATTGCTGCAACTGCTATGCATATATTTCGAACCATGATGGCGGAAGGGCTTTTGCCTGGAGCCGAGAGTCGAGTTCGTTCCTGCTTCTCAGGCTCCTCAAACCAGTCAGTCAAGGTTTCATCATCGATCATTTGGTGAGAAGTCTTAAGGACTTACTTCCGAGCCGTTCCATCTTCGATTCTGGTACGTTTGCTCCATTTGCGCTAGCTTTAAAAATGCCCTACAGGTTGAGCGTTCAATCGCCCGACAAAGGAAGGCGTTAGAATGAGGAAAACGAGTCTGCTTACACTCCTGTTCGTAACGGTAATGATTCTAGGTGCATTTCATGTTCAACCCTCCATAGTTGGTACAGATACCCCCCACAGCACTTTGGCGGGCCCAGCCTATGTTACTAACTTGGCTGGCTTTGATTCGAACAATATCACTGTTACATTGCTGTCCCCAGCGAACCAATCTCAGATTGTTGGAACGGTCAATGTGACACTGAATATTACTTCGGTCAATGGACCGTTGAATCTTACACTCTTCATCGATAATGAGATCTATGCCGACTACAATAAGACATTGATCAACCCAGGTGTGAATAATATTACTATAAACACAACATCTCTCGCGGAGGGCAATCTGAACTTCACGTTCTTGTTTGAGAACGAGACCTTCTCCCCCCCTGACAGAGAGTCCTACCATCTCGTATTCCTCGTGAACAATCACCTTGAACCACATGTGACCATTGTGGCGCCGGAGTCGGAAGGTAACTTTACCGGCATGGACAATCTCACACTGAATATCACTGCTGACTACCCACAGGTGTACCTTAATATATCAGTCAATGGTGAGATCACACCAGAGTACAATCAGACTCTTGTACCCGTGGGTCTCGCAAACTACACAATCAATGGGAGTCGCTATGAGAACGGCGAGAACACTATTGAAGTGACTGTCTGGACAGAGGAGGGCCTTACAGCCACGGCCACGAGAGTCCTCTCCTTCCTCGACTACATACGATTTACAGTCACTGGCTATTATCAGTACAGTGAGGTCGCAGGTAAGGTCAACATGTCGCTGAAGGTTTTCACACCCTATGACTCCATCAAGTTATCGATCTTTGACCAAGAGACCGAGACGTTCCTCGTAAGTAATGTGAGCCTTGACCTGAGTTCCCCCGTTGTGACACTCGATACGACTGGTCTATCTGAGGGCGAGCACAACTTCACATTTGTCGCCTACGATGACTATGGGCACTCTTGGACACGATACCTTCTTCTAGTCATCAACAATCACGGACCACCCAGTGTGGCCATAGTGAGTCCGAAGGACGATATTGTCGTGGGAGTCGCCACCTTTACTGTCGATATTGATTCCACTTGGGACACAGTCACACTTAACGTCTACATCGATGGCGAGTTGGTGCCATCGCTGACTAACCTAACAGTGCAACCCGGGTTGTACAATTTCACCCTTGACGTGAGCGCCTACTCTAAGTGGCAACACACAATGAAGATCGTGGTTGAGACCCCTGAGGGTCTGACCGCTGAGACCACCCGCGACTTTGGATTCGCATCCATTCGTGTGGAGGAGATTGCAAGTGGAATCGTTCTGTTAGCGGTTGCCTTCTTCATTCCTATCTACCGAATAAAGAACAGGAAGCCCGTTGCCTCAATGATTCTACTCGATGTTCTCTTCTTCGCAGTCACCATTGGCATCTTCATCTTCTTGGGAGTGACCTCACTGAGTCTTGCAATATGGCACTTCAACCTTGCAAGCATTTGGGCGATTGGAATTACTCTAATCTTCACGAACTGGATATATCATCTGTTTCTGGAAGAAGAGAACCACTCAAAATAGTCTGGTCACGGGAATCAGATTGGCGTCCTCAATGGCCCAATCTGCAATCCCCTCATATTTTGTCAGTAGTGCCTTGGGAATTGTCGTTCTGACTCGCTTAGCTCGCGATCTCTTTGCTATAGTGGCTGCCTTGGCCGCAACAGGTTCCAGCAAGCTCTCGTTACCATCTGTCACATCAACAGCAAATTCCACTGTGCCATCACTAGTTCTTGCAAATGCAGTGCTGCCGACGAGACCATCTTTACCATAGATCTCATAGACCCCACCAGAAGCGACCCCATCAAGCACCAGACCTGCCAGGTCTGCGAGACGCCCCGCTGGAGCGAGATTTGAATACTTAATACTATGAGGGACGTGATAGAATTCTCGTATAGGTATGACCTCAAATGTCCTGCTTCTATTGTTGGCAATTCTCGACGCCTCAGCCTCTAGAACAACGAGGGGGTGTCTAGAGAAATACCCAAGCTTCATCCAGAAGTTGTATGCCTCCGGGGCTGTATTGACGACAACTTGTCTTACTCCTCGATTTGCAAGTGCAGCCTCAGCCTCCCTGACGAGCCTCCGTCCCACGTTGTGCTTTTGATACCGCACATCCACATCAAGGCTCCTTATGATGCCAATGGTTCCAAGGGATGGATTCTCCTCTTTGCGAAATATGACCTCGCCTATGATTCTGTTGTTCATCTCTGCTACCAGCCATCCCCAGCGTCTAAAGAAGACCCCCTGATGTTCTCTCTTCACTTC
>JAGSHP010000217.1 GCA_029855925.1 Candidatus Thorarchaeota archaeon
ATGTGTATAAGAGACAGGGCAGGGCACGTGCAGAAAAAGATCAGCCTTCCTCGACTTGCGTTCCAGGCGCTACGCGTAGTTCTTCGAGAGGCTCTCACTTGAGATATCTCTTGCGACCTCGTTGTTTCAGTCCTGGTCTACGTAGAAACACTTGGTGGTGAATAGCCCCGCTCATGTGAGAACGACTGTGACGGTTTGTCCTGCTACATAGCGAGTGCTTTGCGGTTGAATTCGAGGAGATACGCAAAGAATAAATGTCCGCAGAGCGAACATAACTGTATTCCGTAAAACATAGGAAAGGAGAGAAAAATAAATTGGATAGGCCGTGGTACAAGTACTACGTTCCCGGCACGCCGAAGGAGATCACGCTGGAAGAAGGACCATTGTGGGACCAGCTGGATCGCTCAGTGAAGGAATACCCCGACAACGTGGCGCTCTATTTTTCGGGTCTCGAGATCACATATCGTGAACTTGGCGAACTTGTCAATAGGGCTGCAAATGCGTTTACGAAGTTGGGTGTGAAAAAGGGTGATACGGTTGCACTCATGCTACCAAATGTGCCTCAATTTGTGATTGCCTACTATGGAGCTTTGAAATGCGGTGCTACGATTGCACCCATAAATCCTCTTAGCATGCCAAAGGAATTGCGCATCTATCTACAAGACACTGGTGCGAAGACGATTGTGGTTCTGAACTTGTTCTACAAGATTGTTGAAGCGGTTCGCGACGAGTCCAGTCTTGAGAACGTCATTGTTACCGCTGCTTGGGATATGTTTGGGAAAGTCAAACAGATCCTCGCAGAGAAGCTCGTCTACAGAAAGGCGATGAAGAGTGTTCCACCGATGCGCGAAGGAGACATTGCTTGGAACGACTTCATGGCAGATACTGTTCCTGAACCACCTGATGTGAAAATTGACCCTGACGAGGACTTGGCAGTCTATCAGTTCACTGGTGGGACGACCGGTATTCCAAAGGCAGCAATGCTCACACACAATAATCTCAAGGCAAACTGTGCTCAGTGTGCTGCTTGGATGGAATGGATGGCTGAACGTGGAAAAGAGGTATTTGTTGGTGCGTTGCCGCTACAACACATCTTTGGTCAGACCGTCACGATGAACCTTGCCATCCTGTGGGGGGCGAAGATACTTCTAGTAGTGGACCCACGAGACATCAAGGGACTACTCAAGCTCATAGACAAACAGAAACCATCATTCTTCCCCATTGTCGCAACTCTGGCCATCTCCATCTACTCGCATCCTGATACGCCCAAATATGATCTCACCTCACTGAAGATGGCAATAGCCGGGGCAATGGCACTCCCGGTCGAAGTCACTCGCAAGTGGGAGGAAGTGACCAAGTCGATTATCATCGAGGGTTATGGTCTCTCGGAGGCAAGTCCGGTGACACATGCCAACCCGCTGGATAAGGACCTTCGTAGGGTGGGAGCTATTGGGCTGCCCATGCCAAGTACCGACTGTCGCATCGTAGATCTTGAGGACAGGTCGAAGGTTCTTCCGCCTGGCGAGGTGGGCGAGCTCTCGGTCAAGGGACCGCAAGTGATGAAGGGATACCACAACAGGCCCGATGAGACCGCTGATGTGCTTACACCTGATGGCTGGCTCTTCACCGGCGATATTGCCAAGATGGACGAAGAAGGCTGGTCTTACATTGTTGACAGGAAGAAAGACCTGATCAACGCAAGCGGGTACAAAGTCTGGCCACGAGACGTCGAGGAGGTTCTCTTTGAACATCCCAAGATCCGCGAGGCTGCTGTGGTGGGCGTTCCCCATGAGACTCGTGGCGAGACCGTAAAGGCGTATGTTGTTCTCGAACCCGGCGAGACCGCGACTCTCGAAGAGATCCGTGCCTTCTGCAAGGAGAAGATGGCAGCCTACAAGGTTCCCACGGATGTGGAGTTTGTTGAAGACCTTCCCAAGTCCGCAGTAGGTAAGGTCCTTCGCAGAGAACTTCGTGATAGGGAGAAGGAATAGTTCATCATGCTGTCGGGTTGTCCGGCAGCAATCTTTTCTTTTTATATTATAGCCCGTTCTACTGACAGGTAGGCACACGTAACTTCAGAGAGAAAAGAGTGTGTGCCGCTCAATCAGTGGAGCGGCTGATGACAACTAATGATCATTCAGATGAGGGGAACTTCTCAATCTCGAAGTTCTCAATGAGGGCATGGATCTCTGGTCTGCCGAGAATCTTTCTGCGCGTTTCGGAGAGATTGTTTATGACGCAAGCCACTCCGACAACAG
>JAGSHP010000305.1 GCA_029855925.1 Candidatus Thorarchaeota archaeon
ACGGTCTCGTGGGCTGTCGCAAAGCCGCTATACTGACGCATGGTCCAGAATCGTCCGCGGTACATTGTCGGCTGTACGCCGCGTGTGAACGGATATGTGCCGGGAAAACCGAGCGATGATGAGTAGTTGAGATGTTCTGTGTCGATGGGAGTGTAGAGTCGCTTGACGGGAATGCCGGATAGTGTTGCGAACTCTTGCTTTCGTTCGGGAAACCTGTTGATGGTTGGGGATACTGTCTTCTCTTCCCACTGCCTGAGTGCTGCACTCAGGTCTTGCTTGTCAGTCATCATTCGCCCTCCCTTTGTGTATACTCTGCCAAGAACTCAGCAATCAGTCGCTGTGCCACAGTGTATGGATCATCATCACGTTTTGCAATCTTGCGGATTGCCGACTCGTATTCGGGACTATTCTGCAGGTGCGTGAGAAGCTCTTGCGTAAGGCGATACTCCATCAGCTGCTCCAACTCCTCGCGGCTCCGTTGGAGTCCCTTCTTCTCAAGAGTGCCGCTCTCGATGAGGTACTTCATGTGCTCCTCGATCTTATCTGCCAGCTCAGGAATACCCTCACCCGTACGAGCATTGGTCAGAACAATAGGCGGGCGCCACATCCCCATGTTCTGGTCTAGGTCCAGCATGGCATTGATCTCAACCACCTTTTTGTCGGCACCGGGTAGGTCCTTCTTGTTGACCACGAAGATGTCCGCAATCTCCATGATTCCAGCCTTTATCGCTTGAATGTCATCCCCCGACCCTGGCACATCGGTCACAATCACAGTATGAGCGATGTCGATTATCTCAACCTCTGATTGACCCGCACCAACGGTCTCAACCATGATGATGTCCTTGCCTGATGCATCAATGGCACGCACCACATCAGATGTCGCACGAGCTATCCCACCGAGGTGACCACGAGACCCCATGCTGCGAACAAAGACTCCCTTGTCAAGACTGTGCTCTTGCATTCTGATACGATCACCAAGAAGAGCGCCACCGCTGAAGGGACTGGATGGATCAACTGCGATTATGCCTACAGTCTTGCCACGCTTGCGATACTCTCCGGTGAGACGCGTGACTATAGTGCTCTTGCCCGAGCCCGGAGGACCAGTTATGCCGATGATGTGAGCGTGTCCTGTGTGCTTGTAGATGAGGCTCAATGCCTCTGCTGCGGCTGGGTCCTCATTCTCAATCATGGAGATGAGTCGAGCGAGTTCGCGTCTTCGGCCTGCAAGCACACCTTCGACCAGTTCTGAAATCTTCACTGTGATAGTCCTCTCAGAGATGAAGTTTAGACCTTGACGTGATCCTTGATGAAATCAACGATCTCATTGAGCGGAGTGCCAGGACCAAAGATCTCAGCAATACCCGCCTTCTTGAGTTCGGGGACATCGTCCTCAGGAATGATTCCGCCACCAATCACAATGATATCATCGGCACCCTCTTCACGGAGCAGTTCCATGATCCGTGGGAACAGGGCCATGTGTGCCCCGCTGAGAATGGACAGACCAATCACATCAACAGACTCGTCGACGGCAGCTCGGACTATCATCTCAGGGGTCTGCCTCAGACCCGTGTAAATAACTTCCATACCCGCGTCTCGCAGGGCTCGTGCTACAACCTTTGCGCCACGGTCATGACCATCCAGACCGGGCTTTGCTACAAGGACTCTAATTTTCCTAGATGAACTCAAGAGCACACCTCAATGCGGTGTTTTACTATGGATGACCATTGTGACTGATATAAATACTTGGCCAATCAAAGCTTTAATCCTCTATCAGATAGACCATGTTCGACCGCCCCTCGCGAAGACGCCGAATCAGTCCCCGCTCCTCAAGGGCCTTGAGCAAGATACTAGCCTTCGCCTGGGATATGTCAAGCTCCTGTGCAATCTCCTTCTGTGGGCAGGAACCGCCCTTCCGATGAAGAATCTCAATCACGGTGTGTTCATCGCCACTTATGCTCACATACTTGACCCCAAAGGACCGTTTCAGCCGCCGACGAAGACGGGGTACAATCAAGATGTATCCAAGAGCCAACGTCAATCCGATGACGGCAATGAGTAGAAAGGGAGTCTCTGTTGAGATAGCCGAGGGGGCAGTGTTTGGTGTCTCATATTTCACAATAAATGCCTGTTCAAGACCGGGTTCGATATAGCCGATACTCCAGTAGAATATCAGTGACTCCCCGTCCGTGAAATTCCCCGACACCGAGGGAAAGAGGGGGGTTGCTGACTCGCTGCTGAGAGACGCATGTGGTGGGAGAACGGCAATGAATGTGAAGTTGCGGATAGCTGTCTGCGGGCGAAGATAGTAAATCATGCTGCGACTGAGGAGACTACCATCCTCACTCTCCAAGATCTCGGACTGAAGGTCATCTGCCATCGCGACAACATGAATCGTGACCGATTCGTTGATGCCTAGCGGTGAGCTCAGGGGGACTAGGACCTCGGTGTATCGTGTGAGCTGGTTGGTTGAAGAGATCACCTGTGATTCGTCCACAGATACAGAGGAGACCCTCAGCTTGAGGGAATCGACCCGTATGGAGACCGTGTCTATGGATGAAAGCCCAAGATTCCATACGGTGGCATCAATTAGAAATGTGGTCGTCCCATTAGAGTGAATGATTGCTCGAATTGTGAGTGGATCAAAGACTACATCAACATCTTCAGCATCTGCACTGACTTGAGGAGCCGGATAGCATACTGCAATTATCAGGAGCAGAGCAATCATCATTGTTGATGTCTTCAAGTCTATCACCAGGCACGCATTCGAGATTGTATGAGAT
>JAGSHP010000432.1 GCA_029855925.1 Candidatus Thorarchaeota archaeon
GGCATAGCTGGCCGATACGGTCTGCGATTTCAGACACCCGATCATCTTCCTCTGCTGTCAAGATCAGGTCCTCGAGTATGAGCTGTTCTCCTACACTCGATGACTTGCTGACCTTTACAATTCCGGAAGGTATCTCCCTTGAGTAAAGTTCAGGTACATCAAGTCCCATCAATCTCAAATCTCTGCTCAACCGATGTAACACGAATGGTGTGGTCACCCAGACAAACCCATGACGGAGCGAACGCACAGGGAACAGTAGAAGACGCGCATCACTCAGCAGGAGGGACCCTGCAGAGGGATTTGCACTACCCAATTTCGAACCAAACAATCGTTCTCTTGTTCCATCGTCAAAGCTCAAGCTTCGAAACGATCCTTTCAGACTTGAACTTGGGATAAGCGGGAAACTGGTATGCTTCTCTCTTCGCACTGGAAGGTCTATTGACCCAACATTTTGTCCAGTGCCGGGATGCATCGCGGTCTCCGTATATAGCCCAAGTATTCCATTTGTTCTATTCATCTCTCCACACTCCTAATGCAATGTGTCCATATCCTAAGTTCGTGTGAAAGCCAATCTTCGAGCCGTGGAGTGCTTTGACAATCTCAACGGCCTGTTCAGGATCGACCTCCAAATAGTAAACACTACCAGCCGGGACAAGAGCCTTCATTGAACGAGACCCTTGCGCAGCCGTATTCCATCCGCCAACATAGACGGGGGGAGCAATCGATGCAGTGACCAAGTCCATCTCAAACCTGCCGACGGCTCCATGCCACATCGAAATGCCATCCTTCTCACAGGGCTCAAAACCAGGAGGCAACCATCCACCTGAGAAATCTGCATGTTGAAGCAGCATGACCTTTAGGTTGCCGGTCTCAGAAAGTTCATCAGTGATGTTAGGTGTAGGCAAGTTCAAGGCTTCGTTTGGTTGCACGTAGGCCATCTTGCCTTCCCCGCCAAAGCGAAGTAGGACTCCGTCTTCTGCAAGCTCAAGTGAGCCTATGCCATCAACACCCACCCAGATGTCCAGCTCTTCAATTGGTCGTACGAGCTCTACAGCATAGAGATAATGCTCTCGTGCGACTCGCAGTTTCTCTTCGAGCGCAAGTCCGACTTGAACCTCATCATAGACTAATGGCGAATTGGCCGAGTCTTCAGAGGATGACCGAAGTCCCCGCATCTTGTTGTAGCTAACATCCTTGCCTTCAAGGTACTTGATCAGCTCATCTATCGGGAACAAGACATTCCGCGGATTCAGAGTCTTCTTGCCGTCTGAGTGTATCAATGGGAGCCTAACAGTACCCATGTCGCACAAGACACCGTCCTTTGGAACAATGGTTCCATAGAGAATGCCGTGCTTACCATCATTGTTCTTGGTCATGGCGAGATCTACTGGAGCCGGGAAATACAAGTTCCCATCGACATGAATGTATGGTCCAAATATGTCCAATGAGCCATCCCTCTCCTCCGGCGATCCAACGACATCGCGGATCGAGCATTTCGTCGAAGCTGGACAACCATCACATCCATTTCTAATGTAATCACTTAGATGCTCACAGTAGAGACTGAGGAGGTATGCCCTTGTTGCACCATAGGCTGTAGAACCTGTCGGGGGAAATATGGACTGCACAAAGCCAGCATCTCCTGCATTGAACGGTGTACCACCACGGAAAAACAGGGTGTCAACAGGACTGAATGTGATTGCTCGTTTCATCTAGGCCACCTCCTCCCGAACAAAATACTTGAGCATCAAGACATGATCTCCAGAGAGAGAGCCCTCTGTAGCATCATCACGAGCAACCTCCATCAACTCGCGGATCAGATCAGTAGCTTTTGCCATGCCCTCATCGCTCTCCTTCAACTTCGATATTTGTTCGTTCCTGCTCCGCAAGTAGTCGACCAGCAAGAGCTTGCCTACGACCTCTTCATCACTGGGATCAAAGGCATGACGTCTAAGCAGGTCTGCACATGAATACAGAAAGCCCTTCGTAAGTGGAACCTTATGAGTAGGTGTCAGTCGGTCTCCGAGTTCGTAAATCCTATCGACCCAAGAAGAGCCGTCCGGATGATCCCACTTCTTCACGAGTCGAAGGTTTGCACCGCCACGGTCCCACACTTCAATTGCGAAGGCGTCCTTCTCGTGAATCTGACCATCATTAGCGTGAATTCGATGCCCCTTCGCAACATCCTCAAGCAAGTAATGTGACCGCCTTACGGCAGTCTGCAGTGGAATTGTCATCGGGGCAAAGATGATACCCGCGCTTATGGTTGGTGGCTGTTTGATGCCAGGAATATCTCTCATAGTTTCGGTGAATTGGATTCTAATATCCCGCGCAGCGTCCAGTGCCATCTCTGGAGGTAATAGGGCAAGTACGTCATCACCGCCAGCATAGACCACCCGACCCCAGTGACGCTCAACAATGCCGGGAACCTGTCTGGCGAAATCTGTCATGGCTTTACTTATGTCTCTCTTCAAGTCCGGATTCTTCTGCAGCAATTGACCCATCCCGTCGCCATCCATGGATAGGACTGCAAAACTAGTTGTGGACTCAACGATCTTCGCTTTACGGGCTTCAGTCTGAATCTTTCGAAGTCCATCCTTCAGCTCTGTACGCGACCCTTCTGAGAGATGTGAGAGGCGATCCCCGTCGTAGCTCTCTGGAATGAAATAGTCCCCATCATACTTGAGAAGTTCTGGAACGGACATGCCCTCGGGAGGGAAGAAGAGATTATCGGCTTTCTTGGCACCATGCGATTCTAGCGCTTTAAGAAAGACGTTCACTGCGTCCTTCACCCGCGGTTTGCCAGAATCGAGTAGTCGAAGTCTCCATGTGACCAAGGCAAATGCTGCTGTTGAGGGAAACGGGAAGGACTCCTTGAGAACCAGTTCTCTGAGGATGTCGCTTGCAAGGCGTTTAGTGAAACAAACCGCACACAATCGCTCCCTGCCATCATCTTGTATGAATTGAGGACCAAGAGTCTGAGCAAGATCGGCCCAGAACGTACGAATATCCCTACGACGGGCATTACGTCGATGCAGTGCCTCTCGCGTCCCACACAGAGTGCATTTCTCTCCTGGTTCCTCCTCATACTTGAAAGAACGAACCGATTTTCTACGGCGCAATTCTTGATATTCGCCAACCGCCCAATATTGTTCCCATATGGCTTGAATCTGGCGGTCCCAGATTTCCCGAGCCGTATCATCGGCTCGTTCCTCTATGCGTCCGAATGCTTTATCCGCAATCTGCTGCCAGAGTTCATTCCATCCGCCAAGTGCAGCCGTGGCAACGCGAGTGACATCAGAGTCGGAAACTT
>JAGSHP010000181.1 GCA_029855925.1 Candidatus Thorarchaeota archaeon
ATCAACATTCAGAACCGCTCCCCGCGCAACGGACTCGATAGTCCCATTCTGAAGTTCGTTATGGATCACAAGTGCTCCGGCTTGGGCCTCAACTATGGCCTCATGTACAAATTGAGGCCGTGTGACCGCTCCGACGGCTATCACCCCTCTCCGCCGGGTCTCGTTTCTTCTCAGCTTTCCGTACAGTTCCTTGACATGGCCGTCATATTCCATTGCAAAACCCAGACTCTCTGAGAGCTCATAGAGCCCGTCTGGGGGGAGTACTGCAGATGAGAGTACGACAAGGTCCGGAGTGGTCTCGAAGTACTGATTCAGGAGAGAATCGTAGAATCGAACCCACATCTGCTCTCCGTCCCTCCAGACCATACTCACGCGGCCGCGGATGTAGTCCACGCCTTTCTCTCGTGATTCCTTATAGATCAACTCATGCTCAAATGGCACACGGATGTCCATGTAGATAATGCGAACTCTCGCATCCGGATTTCTCTTGATGATCTCAAGGGCATTATCAATAGCAAAGGTACAACAGAGCTTGCTGCAGTCCCGCTTGTACTCTTCTGAACGACTCCCCACGCATTGAACCATCAACACCTCTTTGATTGGACCATCATCTGATGGTCGAGTCAGTCTATTCTCTGCAATCATCCTCGAGAGTTCGTACTGTGTGACAACATCCGGATTGCGTCCGTACTGGTACTCCTCCATCATGGTTGGTTTAAACTCTTTGAATCCCATTGCTAGGATGACTGCCGAAGTGTCAAGCGTTTCCTCCGCCTCTTTGTCGTCCTGTTCAAAGTGGACCGTAAATGCTCCCATCTCGCCCTCTACAAATTTGATACGGGTGTTGAGCATGACCGAGATCCTGTCTTCTTCGTCAATGGCTTTGATTCTGCCAGCAAGAAGGTCTCTCCCCGATTTGCCTGTCGGGGCAACTACGGGGAGGTCTAGGACATGGCCACCAAGGTGGTCCGATGCCTCAAGAAGCGCCACTTCATATCCAAGGCGAGCAAGGTTTAGAGCCGCCTCCATTCCAGCAACTCCTCCACCGACAACCGCTACATGGCTCTTGACCTCCTTGGACTCCACAGTGGCGGGTTGAGCCAGACTTGTCAGCGCCACCATACCACGTATCATGTCCATTGCCTTTGCAGTTGCCTCTTGTTCATCATCATGAACCCATGCACAATGTTCTCGGATATTGACATAGTGAATCATGGAGGCGTCCAAACCATTCTCCGTGAGAAAATTCAGGATGCGTGGGTGGAACTTCTGGCTTGAACATGCCGCAATCACGACTCTCCCATTCACCGAAGGCAGGACCTCTTTGCGTTTGACAAGTCCACTCTCTTGGCACAGAGTATCACAGACCGTCACTGAGGTTGTCAGTTCAAGACTCTCAAGTTCTTTTTGTAATGCGTCATAATCCATCTGCAGGGTTCTCCCACAGTTGCATAGAATCACCGCTGTCTTCTCTGCCATTTCAACCTCTCCTGCTTTGGAGTATCTTTGAGACCACAGCTCTAGCCTGGGTGACACTCTCTGGAACTTCAGCGGGACCTAGTGCTGTCCCGCACGCGTAGACATGATCGCCCACAATCACGCGCTCCTCAGACTCCGGATTGGCAGGTGCAACAAAACCGCTGGACTCCCTTAGACCCAGTGCTTTGATTATCTCACTCCCGCCCTCAGGTGCTTCTAACGCAGAGGAGAGAACAAATAGGTCGGCGTCAAATCTCAGATATCTGTCAAGGAGAGAGTCGTACACTACGACCTCAACCCCTCCTGACGTACTGGGCCTGACAATCTGGACCCTTCCCCGAATGAAGTTGACACCCGCCTCTCGCGCCTCTCGATAGTATCTCTCGTGTCTGTCGTATGTTCTGATGTCCATGTAGACGACGCTGACACTAATGTTCTCCCGTTCTAAGACTATGATGTTGGCATGCTTAAGCGCAAAGACACAGCAGATCTTTGAACAATATGGATAGTAGTTCTCATCTCGGCTGCCAACGCACTGAACCATCATCACGCTCCTCACTGGTTCTCCATCCGAAGGTCTTGTGAGGACGCCGCCGGCCACACCATTAGGATCGAGCATCTGTGCAAGCTCAAGCTGAGTGATGACATTTGGAATCTTTCCGTATCCATATTCATCGATGTTCACGGGCTGCATCTCATGATATCCAGTGGCAACAATGACATCGGCAACATTGACGGTTTCCTCTGAGGGTTCTGCATCAAGGTCTATCGCCTTAGTAGGGCACTCTTCTGCGGCTCTCTTCGCCCCATCATCAGCCTTACTTGGGTCGTACGTGACTGCCTGAGGCTGGCATTGAGGAGAAACAATATCGAATGCCTTGGAGTGTTCCAAGCAGACCCCGCACATGATGCACTTTGCCGCATCAACGTATTGCGGACCAACTGATAGCACCACTGTAAAACTACCTGGCTCGCCAGATATCTCCTTAATTGTAGTGTTGGTCTTCAAGACTAGATTGGGCTGGTCCAGCAATGCACTTCTGTAGAAGCACTTTCTGATTCCGGGGCGCCATCTATTGCCCTCGAAACAATAGAAACAGTCGTCAGTTGGAAATGCCTTATACAGGTCGAGCGCATTTCCGCCAACTGTAGTCTTTCGTTCTACGAGAATCGTCTGAATCCCAGAGTCCGCTAGCTCAACGGCTGCAGTCATTCCCGCGACGCCGGCTCCGATTATCAGGACCGGGTGTGACACTGTTCATCTCACCTCTCTACTCTGATGTAAAGTGACAAAGAATTGGGTCTGCAGGAACTCTATTCATGCCAAGACCGACCTCGTCTTCACTCATTCCCATAGCAAGCGCCAGTATCTGTGGATAGAATAGGACCGGGAGATTGAACTCAACACCGTATGACTCCTTGATTCCAAACTGTTGGAGATCAAGTTGGTTTCCACATGCAGGACAGACGACCATCGCGAACTCCGCCTCTGCATCTTTCATCGACTTGAGCTTATCATGTGCCAGCCTAACGGCAAGGTCCTCATTCACTGGAAGGACGGTTGCGCCACAGCACTGCTTCCAGAGGGGATACTCCACAACAGTGGCTCCGGTCGCCCGTAGTAACTCGTCTAGGACCTCAGGTGTGAATTCAGTAACGTCCTTGGGGCGCAAAAGATGACACCCATAATGGATTGCAATCCTTACACCATCAAGAGGCTTGGTGATCCTCTCTTTGATAGCCACAATTCCAATGTCTGTGTACATTGCCTCAACAACATGGCGAACCCTCACGTTGCACTTGAGCTCTAGACCAGACTTCTTCAGCTCCTCATTGACCTTTTTTAGGTCCTCCTCGTTGTGCTTGAGATGGTACCACACATCCTTCAAGGCGGCAAAACACCCGTTACAGGGCGTGACAATATCATGACCATTCTTCTCACCAATTGCCAGGGTTCGTGCATTGACTAGTAACCACCCGAAATAATCTATCGCCCTTAGGTTGGGGCTCCCACAACAGGCTACGCCCTCCATGTATTGCAGTTCCATCCCCAGTTTCTCAGCCACCTTGAGCGTAGCAGCCTCATAGTTGGGATAATTGGCCGGAACACTGCAGCCCATGTAGAGATTGTATGTTGGCACCTCTTACTCACCACCTGCGATTTTGCCAGTTCTTGTTCTCTTGAGAATCTCTTTGAACTCATCAGTTGACAATCCTGGCACCTCTGGCTCCAGATCCAGATCTTCCCGCTCCCAGTCTGCAGTCACTACATAGAGCTGACCCTTTTCGAGAAGTTCTTTTGCAAGGAACTTGACAGCATCCGGTATCTTGCCCTCCTCAGATGCTAGGTCCCTCAGATCAAAAATGATGTCTGTGACTCTCACACCCTGTGGGCAGCGTTCTTGGCATTGAAAACATGTGAGGCACTCCCAGATCTCTCTTGATGAGAGAACCTCCTCGCGCATTCCAAGGAGGATCATTCGAATAAGCTGATGTGGTTTGTATTTCCATTGATTCGCAATGGGACATGCTGCAGTACATGTAGAACAAGCAAAACACGCATTCACCTCATCCCCATCAGGCATGTTCTGGATCTCCTTTCTGAAATTGGGATCCAATTTGGTCATGTCGATGGGCTCGATAAGTGTGACTGGGGGACCGGTCTTATCATCTGTTTCCGCCATGGATTGCACCATCTCTGATTATTGGTTGTAGGTATTCTTCGCTCATAATGGAGTATTAAAAGTTTCAGAATTTCGAGATAATGGTATACTCCATCGTCTACTGTCCTGGAAGGCTCTTTTTGTATATTAAGAGCATTAGTAGTGAGAGCCAACCAATGACCACGGCCTCCCAAACTACGACCTCAACAATGCCCCACTGATTCACGGGATACATGAAGGCACCACTCAATGCAAGACCTATTGAAATAATCCATCCCGCAATGACAATATACTGCATTCGAGGCCGCATGGTCATGGCACATGCAGGCACTCACTTATTGTTTTCGCAAGTCGTTTTGCAAGTCTCTGACAAGTGTTAGTATACGATTCCAACCTGCGAAGGACGTATTTCGTAGATTGCTTAGTTCTCGCAGTAGGTACTGCTGTAGTGCCTCAGGGCTGCCGTGAAGTCCTTGGACTATTGATTTGCCGCTTGACAATAATCGTAGCGTGCCTGTCAACGCAACCTCCATCTTCTCGTATCTGTCATCAGTCTGCTTCTGCAGAGTCAAAATACTCTCAACAATGTGTTCAAATCTCCGGGAGACTTCTTCCTGATCCAACTCACTCACTTTCCTCTGGATCCTCAACTACTACTCTAATGACCGTACCATCTCGTAGCCAAGCCTGTGCATTCGCGGTTGGAATCGTGGCTATATCACCACTCTTGAACGGACCATATGCTCGCTCATCAAGTCCCATAAATGGAGTGTCGATATCGCGAGTGAAACGCACCACAATATACCCCAGTGTTTCATCATCCGCACCCTCCTTTGAGATGTCCTCGCGGTCTTGAGAAGAGGGCACCTTCCCCGAGAGTGTTTCCTCGACAAATTCTGTATGGCCCTTGAACCCTCTCGATAACCGATTGAAAAATTCCTCCTCCGCCAGAGTCATCGAGCTCTTTATCTCCCTGTCCTCAAGTACAGCCCTTAGTATCTTTTCACGGCGTAGTAGCAATAGGTCCTTCAGCATATACTCGATGTTCTCTATCTCCCTCGTATACAATTCAGCCTGTAACACGTTCTCTGCAGGAACCTCGGTCAAAGCCAGCCGCACATTTGCAAGATACTCTCCCATCTCTCCTACGGTGAGGTCGTCCAGATCCTGTAGGTCTGGCATCTTGGCCTCATTCTCCCATACTCTCCGAATATCGTCGTATCTCGTATTATTCAAGTGTAGCCACTCCCTTGCATAAGAGAAACATTGCGGCATTTGTAGGGATTTCCACTACCTCATCACCAAATGGGCCATATAACTCATCTCCAATTCGAAAGCGTGGGACTTCAAGGAGTCCGCCTTGTACATGTATCTTCAGGGGTTCGTCGTCAAAGGCAAGAGCGTCTCGAAATGGATCGAAGCCCTCAATCGAGTCTCTGGACAGAGACTTGACTATAAAGCCGGTCTTTCCGTGCAGGCTCCCAATGAGACGAATTACTCTGTGTATGTCATGAGTGACTGGCACATCGATCTTGCCTCCGTATCTCATGACTGCTATTGTGGCAATCTCCTCCCATGTCTTTGTTCCTACTCCAGAAACCCTCTCCAACCGCGGTGGATTCTGCAACAGCCCCTTGACAAGACTCTCTCGTGAGACCCTGAGCGATCGTACCCACCGCTCCTTGCCATCATAGTCATCTATTGTTCTTAGGAACTCGATGATTGCATCCGCAACACGTCCCCCCCACCCTGGTACCGTCCGCGGCGGCACTGTGGGGACCCCCCTTATTCCTTTGATTGCTCGACTGCCATCAAGGCCAGTCCCCGTGATTGCGTGAACTATCTCTACACGCCCCGGTGATTGAATCTTGAATACTCGCGAGTCTCTCACTCGTATGTGATACCCCCTGTGGCCACTATAGTTCAATTGAAGGTCCTTTGGATCTATGCCTAGGTCTCCGACTAGGAACTCATCGTACACCCTCAATGTATTACGCTTTGCATCATCGAGGCATCTATCACAGATCCACTTTCGTCGAAGGAACTCTTGCCCCCCACAGCTGGGGCAACCACTCTCGGGCGGTTCGCCCCATCCAGTCTCTCTGCAGTCTGGGTTTGCACACACCCACCCATCATGTTCCCTCGTGCATGGGGCATCAAGATGATCCGCATCTATATCAAATACAAGTTCTGCGCCCTGCCATTGTTTTTCGTACATGCTTCTCGCGACTGGCACATTATAGAATGCTGCAGAATGGTATACACTGTGAGGGGCCCTTGTGGCAAGCTCCTTTCTCAGAGCTTCACCACTACGAAACCCGAGATGGCGTGCCCAATTAGTTGTTGTCACTCCTGTTGAGCCGCACTTTGGGCAGACCTTGGGCCGCAAAAGCGACGTCCCCTTCTCTCCACACCCCTTTCGCAATATCTTTCCCGACTCATCAGTTTCGGTCCGCTGGACACAGCGCCATGTATACTCCCATGTTTCAAAAGCAAACTCTCTCATATGGAGCCTCTGGGGGGAATCAATCGTGGCCGCATGATGGCGATAGTAATCTTGAAACGCTAGTCGAAGAAACCTCTGCCTCTTCTCACGCGCCTTTGCGGACATTCTCTCTTCAGCTCCGATACACACTGCAATGGACTGGATCACTGTTGGTGTGTCTGTCGTGACAATCTTGCAGCTCTACGGTTGAGAGTGCATTCACCTTCTCTCAATTCGTGGTGCAAGAATGAATTTAATGGTGCCTCCCTCAGCCACTTGGAACTCAATCTGTAGTGGCTTGTCCGAGGCGTATTGGAGAGTCATTGTATCACTTGAGATCGCCTTGATGATATCATTGAGATAACTCAATGCGTACATTGCAGTTGATTCCTTTTTCACTTCTAGGTCATAGAGTGGCGACTCCTCTCCAGTCTTAAGTGTCACATTTGCCTCCCCGATGTCGCCGCCTCCGGTGAAGGACAGAGAATTGTCCTTGGCGATAATCCTGATGTGTCCAGAAACAACTCCAATATCCTTGACAGCCTGCTTGAATGCGTCGGCATATATCTCCGCGCGCGTGTCATATGGCATGGCCTTGCTCTTTCGGTCTTCGTCAGGTGGTGTCAGCATCATGAGGCTGAACTTTCTGTCAGCCTGACCAACCATTCGAATGACGAACTTCTGACCCTTTTCATCAATACTGAACTCAAGTCTATCGTCGCCAGACATTCTCTTGCTTATCTTGACCAGCTCGTCTACACCAAGACATACCTTGTGAGTATCGCTGCAGTTGTATTCTTGAAAGACTCCCGCCGGTAGACTGAGGTCAATCATAGCAGCCTTCGAGGAGTCAAGTTGACATAATTCTAGCCCTTTCTCTGATATTACAAAGTTGACCTCCGTGAGAAGAGTCGCAAGGGCATCTACTATTTGTTTCCATGTCTTGGTGCTGTCGAGTGTCGCATGAAACATTTCTGCGCCTCCTTATCTAATAAGGTACGAATGAACCTTTTTCTCAAGATCGAGGGTGTTCTTGAACCGGCGAACATCCAAGTCATTGACATCTTGTGCAATGTTCGCATTCAATATGAGGCTTGTCCCATTAGAGTCTTTCTTCTCCGTTACCTCGCCTATCAATATATATTTGTGGCCCACAGTCAGCTCGCCTTCTACAAGCACTTTAATTCTAGCAGCCTGATCCACATCATCGAACAGATCTTGCACAATAGCGCTTCCCACAGCAGCCTCAATCACAAGACCGAGAACACGTACAGGGCCCTCAGTGTCCGGGGTCAATGTGCGGACAGTCACTAATGGTGCAGATGGTTGGACCTGAAACTTCCTTTCGCTCACGTCATTCGTCCCCGTACTCTTCTATCTCTTAATCACGACACCTGACTATAAACTCAACTCTTCCTCTAGCATCACTCAGCCTCCATAGTTGCGCCAAGTATGTTTACACTTGGTACACCTATAGAACTCAGTTGCACTCTCATCCCCTCGTCGTGTCTGTACAGTCCAATAGTATGCCTGATTGTTGCCGCATTTTGGGCAGGTCACCTGTGTGATGGGCATCGGCACGGAATCGTCCTCCACCACGATGATCTTATCTCTTGGAGTCTTACTTATTTCTCTGGACACCTTGAGAGATCCACTCAGCTCTTTCGTGTGACCACAACTACGACATTTGAGGACCCGCGTCCCGTCTTCCAGAGTGACAGGGACCATCATTGAACCACACTTCTCGCAGAACTCCATGTTTCAGTTACCTCACTTGTACTCATCGTGAGGTTAGATTATTCAATTAAGGCTTGTGAAGCGACGACCGTTTCCTTGTCCAGTATTGCATGCATGATGTTATTCCACGATGTACAATATTATACAAACATGTTGCTTTTTGAGCAATGTTTATATTTCCTCTATTTTGAACCGCAATCACCAATCCGAGGTGAAGACTCGCAATGAGCGTGCGTTATTACCAATGGGGAATGGGTCCTGTAGGGCCCGTCTAGTTTGTGTTGGAAGCACAGCTCATCATATTCTACTGGTCTTCTCACTGCTTCTCTTCAGTTACTCATTTTCATTCTCAGTGGACACTGGGACCAGTGAAATGGACTTGCTGGACAGAGAGTAAGAGGGCTCGGATGGTGCGATCAATAAATTCGAGAGGAAATAGAATTGAAAACACAAGCAAGAATCCTGTTAGACATAGACGAAATACCAAAGACCTTTGTCAACATCATCCCGTATCTGAAGAATCCCCTTCCGCCTCCAATCAATCCTGAAACGGAGGAGCCCCTTGCTCCAGAAGCATTGGAACGGCTCTTCCCCAAGGAGTGTGTTCGACAAGAGGTGTTTCAAGGGAAGTCGGTCCCAATACCAGATGAGGTCCGTGAGGCAATGGTCCGTTTTGGGCGTCCCACGCCTATCCAACGGGCCTATGGACTTGAGGCGGCACTGAAGACTCCTGCCAAGATCTACTACAAGCGAGAGGATGTATCTCCAACAGGGAGCCATAAGCTGAACACCGCAATCACACAGACATACTACGCCTCGAAGGAAGGCATCGAACGGTATGCTACTGAAACCGGTGCGGGTCAATGGGGAAGCGCTGTTGCTCTCTCTTGTGCATACTTCGGTATGGATGCCATGATTTACATGGTCCGAGTTTCGTACGAACAGAAATCATACAGAGGCACACTTATGCGCACCTACGGTGCCGAGGTCGTCCCCAGTCCCTCTGACAAGACTGAATTTGGTAGAAGAATGAACAAAGAGCATCCGGGACATCCTGGCTCATTGGGCATTGCAATCAGCGAGGCGATCGAGGACACACTTGCCCATGAAAACACTCGCTACACACTTGGATCCGTCTTGAACCACGTACTATTGCACCAGACAGTCATCGGACAGGAAGCCATTCGACAGATGGAGCAGGCTGATGAGATTCCCGACTACGTCGTTGGTTGTGTTGGTGGAGGGAGTAACTTTGGTGGACTGGCGTATCCTTTCATCGCTAACGAGCGATATTCGGAGTCCAAGTTCATAGCAGTCGAACCTGAGGCCTGCCCGACATTGACAAGGGGAGAGTACCGCTATGACTTTGGTGACACCGCCGGGCTCACGCCAAAACTGAAGATGTACACACTGGGCGCGGAGTTTACTCCACCATCAATTCACGCGGGCGGTCTCCGATATCACGGTGTAGCGCCGACTATCAGTTCCCTTGTCCTTGAGGGGCGAATTCACCCGATTGCATATGATCAAGTCCCTGTCTTGGAAGCAGGTCGCCTCTTTGCCAAGACAGAGGGGATAGTTCCCGCGCCCGAGTCGGCTCACGCCATCAAGGCAGCTATAGACTTGGCACTAGATGCAAAGAAGAAGTCCGAAGAGAAGGTGATACTCTTTAACCTCTCTGGACACGGACACTTTGATATGGCAGCCTACGGCGCGCTCTTAGACGGAACACTATCCTAGAATCAGTCCATAGATTGCACTCGTCATGTGAAGTGGTCAGAGGAAGATCACTTCACATCTATTATTTTGCAGTTCACAACCTTATCCCTAGCTAGGAAGCCGTTCCTCAAGTGTTTCGAGAAGTCGTTGAAACGCGACTGCTGCAATCTCCCCTTCTCGTTTCCTACTTGTAGAAGTGTCGATTAAGAGGTCCTTCGTGAGCAGTCCCACCATCTCGTCAATGGTGGTCTCCCCCTTGAGCCAGAGGAATCCCACAAGTGCTTCGTAGGCGTCCCCCGCAGTTCCCGCATCTGTTCTTCGTCCAATGTGATGATAGAGTGTGGTTGCTCTAATGGCTCTTGCAAGGACGCTGTCCCTCACTTTTTCGCCAGTCAACCTGCCAGTTGCTAGTGACTTGGCCAGCGAGTAGCAGAGATTTACAATAGCATCCCCTATTTGAGCCAGTCCACTGTCATTCATGATATCTCTGACATTGTCATGGGGGATGAACTGGTCCCACATGTGAACACTCGCCTTGGCCATTACTCTGGCACGCCGTAGTCGTCAACAGCCTGTACGAACTTCTTGCGGAACTCCTCGGTTCGAGCAAGTAACTTCTCTAGGGCCTCTCTCATGACTACATTTGCTTGGCGCCGTTTAGTTCTGAGTGTGAATACTGGATTGGCCAAGAGCGGGTGGTCAATGCTGTATCCCGCAAAGTCAACAGATGGCTCTTCCAAGAGTGTCTTGCGGAGGAGATTGCAGAAGGAATGCCCCTCCCCAATAAATTCCACTTTCAGCTCGTATCTGCTGTTCTCAATTATCTTTGGTTCCATCAGTATCTTCTCCTATCTCTACTGGATCGTCTGCCGTCTGACCTGCCTCTGCTCCCGCCTCGGCTGTCACGTCTACCCCGGCTGTCACGTCTAGACGGTCCCCGTCGTCTATCCGAATCGGAGCGGTAACGGTCCCTTGGCCCCCGTGAGGGTCGTCTTCGTGGTGCAAGATCTGGACGAGGTTCAAGACCGAATCTCTTTCCATAGTCATTGGCGGTCTCCCGGGTCTCCCGGTTCTCGCATTGCAAGCATATCATATTATTGTACGTTGTGAGAGTGAGAGGTCCACCACACTTGCTACACTTGGCAAATATGACGCCGAACTCTGGTCCCACAAGGCTGAGTTCTACAGGGACGGTGTGCGTGTTCAACGCCTTGGCCCTGATGATGTCTCCCGGCTTTAGTACATCGTGCATTGACTTGACGTACCTCCGGGTCACATTACTTATGTGCACTTCACCGATGAGCGCATTATGTAGATCCCTATCATTGCGCCTGACGATACTGACCTCTGCCCTCTGCTCATATGCATTAAGAACCTCCCCAAGCAAGACATCGCCTCGCATTGGGAGTGATATGCGTACTGACCCATCTGGGTTAACAACTTTGATCTCGCGCCTCTTGATGTCAACTGCTACTTGTCCTGAGGTCGCTGCAAATACAACTCCATCTTCTTCATAGGTTCCAAAACTGGGCATGAATTCTTCAATCACGCACAGTTGGTCTCCTGGCACCACTATATCTCCACTCTTTACATCCGCCATTTCTCATCGCCTCGCTATGCGGTATAGGTCAACCTTAATCATGTGCCTTGCCTTTCTGTGAAACTCGAACAGTTTCTTAATCGGGAATTCGAACGTTTCGATCTGGGTCACATGTCCTCCGAGTCTTTCGATATTCCTTGTGAGGAACTCTCTGTTTTTTTCACCAGCCAAATGGATGCTATACGTCACATTGGCAACAGACAGCGCCTTCCTCAAGAAGGCCATATCGGCTCCTCTTTTCTTGGTTCCAAAGGGGGGATTGCTAACAATCGTGTCAATAGTCTCTCGAAATTGTAGAGAGGCAACGTCCCCAAGGACCCAGTCTATTGTGCCATCTGTCCCGAGCATTTTGGAGTTTCTCTGGCAGACCTTTAAGGCTTTGGATTGCACATCTATTCCAATCACTCTCTCTGCACCGAGCAGAGCCGCACCAATTGCGAATACCCCATCCCCACACCCAAGATCGCAGACGGTGTTTCCTGTAATATCCCCGTGCTCCATCTCGGCCGCATATAGAATTGAGGCGGCAATGGGTGCGGGTGTGGGATAGTCCTCCAATGAGACCTCTCGCTTGGTACTTCGTTCTAACTGCTCAAGCGTCATTTCAAGGTCGCGAAGTCTCATACTGGACAGGTCCTCACTATCATGCTGCCATCTTGGCTTTTGCTAATAGTTTTGTTGTTCAACAGATGTCTATCGTAATACGTGCCTTTATGTCGGTTTAAGTTCCAGTAGCTCCACAGGAAACAGTGGAAATAACCATAACTTCCTATGGAGTTGACAAGTCGGTTGGAAAAGCCTTTGGATAAGCTCTTTGACAAGTTCCTTCAGGGGCAGTCAATATTTCGCAATCGAAGTGCATTACGCCCAACATTTGTTCCTGACAAGCTCCCATATCGCCAAGAGCAAATGAGTCGTATCGCATCAATTCTCGGTCCTGCACTGAGCGGGGCGCCCCCGTCTAATCTTCTCTGTTATGGGAAGACCGGGACCGGAAAGACGGTTGTCGCGAAGTATGTACTAAATGCCCTAGTCGAAAAGGCAACAGACAGCAGTGTCAAGCCTCCTCTGAGTGCATTTGTCAACTGTAGAATAGTTGGCACAAACTATCGAGTTCTTCGCAGTCTCTGTGATCAGATCGGGGCGCGAATGCCCGACGGTTCGGATGTGCCCTTCACCGGCCTGCCAACTGACGAGATACGCTCGGTCCTGAAGAGCAAGCTGGACGAGGACGAGAACATCCTTGTTGTTGTGCTTGACGAGGTGGACAGTCTGCTGAAGAGGGATGTCAGTCAAGGAAATGACATTCTCTATGGGCTGACCAGAATGAACAGCGAACTTGCCAATAGTAGGATCTCAATCATCGGAATTAGTAACGACCTGAAGTTCAAGGAGATGCTCGACCCACGTGTATTGAGCAGCCTCGGTGAGGAGGAAGTGGTCTTCCCGCCTTACAATGCAGTTGAGCTGAAGGGCATTCTCGAACAGCGTGTGAAACTGGCCTTCAATGATGGCGTCATTGCAGATGAGGGTGTCATTAATCTGGTCGGTGCTCTGGCAGCCCAAGAGCATGGTGATGCCAGACGTGCATTGGACCTTCTGAGAACGGCGGGTGAGCTTGCAGAACGAAAGGGCGACGACACGGTCACACAGGCGCATGTCCGTGAAGCGCAGAAGATCCTTGAGCGTGACAGCGTTTCCGAGGCCATTAAGACGCTTCCCATGCAATCGAAGGCAGTCCTGTTCGCAGTCTATCTTCTAACTACGAAGGGGCAACGGGACATCTTCACCGGCGAATGCTTCAATGTATATACTGAGGTGGCACGTGCTCTCTCTCTTGACACATTGACCCAGCGTCGGGTCTCCGACCTTATCTCAGAGCTTGACATGCTTGGTCTCATCAACACGACAATCATCTCCAAAGGTCGCTACGGCAGGACCAAGAAGATCCGGTTGGCAGTGAGCCAGAAACAGATTGGTGAGGTCC
>JAGSHP010000189.1 GCA_029855925.1 Candidatus Thorarchaeota archaeon
GTATGTCGGATCAACGTGACATCTTTGCAGTATGCATGGCGTACTACGAACTGAGAACGGCTACGTAGGCTCTGCAGTCGTGTGTCCAGAACGGCACATGGATTTCGAACTGAGAAGATGTGCCTTCCGGAGCACCGCAACTGCTACTTCACCTCTGTAAATAGGATTCAGCAAGGACATCAGACAGATGCATGCCTTGGTATCAGCATGCCTCCTCGTACCATCGAACCGAACTGCACGTGACGGGTCATCGGTAGTCACCATATCCACACCGGTGGCCCGGCCCACTCCTTGCGTGTGGTGGCGATCTTCATTGGAAGGTCACGCCGGCTCGCGCGTACCCCAGTCTGCGTCGCAGCTGCGGCACCTACATGGATAGTCGATGCATTCGACTCGGGGGATTATCTGGAGGAGTTCTTGAAGATGCCCAATGAGTTCTTGATTCCTACCGATTCTGGAGAGCTCATAGTAAGTGACCTTCAGTTTGATCTCGCTATTGGGCGGGACGAGATACTTCTCACTAGTAACATCAATGAAACCGCATACTATCTTATCGGAATGGCAGGTTACCAGGACACAAGACTTGCGCTGGCTGACCTTTCAAGAATGGTTTCAGGTGAAGGCCCGGCAACTCACCAGTTTTGAGAATGTGCTACGGCAATTCGAAGCATCTCGCGAGTCATCTTGATTGATGCTATGTGGTGCAGGATCGGGCCGATGTCTTGGTCATCTGATTATGTCGTAGGCACCCAGCAGGTAGCCACTATTGATCCACGCACAACAGAGGACACGACTATCCCTAGCTGTCTAGTATTGCGGGGGCATCTCCGCGAAATGAATGCTGTGACTACGGAGTTCTTCGGCCTTCAGCTCAATTGCCCTAGGATTCAGTATTCTTGGCCCGTGCTCTGAACGGCCTGTCAGATCTCGTACAAGAGAGTCAAGAGCAACGGGGTTGACCTGTAGCTCGCTTGTTGGGTCTTTGCGAAACTATGCAGATTCGAAACAGGTTCTACCCTTCTATTCCAAGCCACTCTACGAGATCCAGATCTGCAACATCGGAAATACCCAACTCAATGACCCGGTCGTATATCTTTGATACCCCATATTCTGCATACTTCTCAAGCTCGCGCATAATGGCGCTGCCAGAAAGTTCGGGACTGATATGAAGAAGCACTGTTGTCAGAACGCCGTCCCGGTCGACAGAATAGCTCTGCACAAGTTGAACGGGACTTTCCAGTTCTGTTTTCTTTCTGTCATGGAGCCCAATTGCGGCACTGATATCAAACAGCGCGGCTTGAGTCTTGAAGAGCCTTTTCTCTTTGACCATCTCATCGTACTTCCTTTTCGACTTTCCGCTACAATGTGCACGTTCCTTTCGTGGGATAGGAGAACTCATCTATTCCGCCACCTCAAACTTGGAAGAATCTGTTCCTTGATCGTATACGATCCTGACGACTCCAGAGATATGGTCGCTGAAAAGTGAATAAGAGTAGTATTCATCTCGCAGTTCGGATCCTGGAATCATGAGCAATATCACCTGACCCGATAACTCGTGGAGATACTCCAAGATTTTCCTTCGGTGTTCAGGATCTAGACGTATGATTGGGGAGTCCATGACCACTGGAGTATCAGCCTTTGCAGTCTTTGCCAGACCAGCTATGAACGAAAATGCTAGCACCTGCTTCTCTCCCTCGGAGATCTCCTTTTTCGGAACGGGATTTCCGTTCTTGTCCAAGATATCCATTCGGAAGTCGAGGCCAATCTGGACTCCCGCCCATGTTTCGGGCTTGTTGGTAACAC
>JAGSHP010000433.1 GCA_029855925.1 Candidatus Thorarchaeota archaeon
ATTCTATTCCTCACATTATGGACCGCTGGTGACCCTTTTGTTGGTCCGTCTCCCCACTTTCGGAACGAGGACCTCTTTCATACATCAAGAGTTATAACATATGAGCGTAGTTTGAATCTGGGTGCTTTGGATTGGAACTACCTCGTGTGAGCAGTGGAATTGAAGGACTGGATGAAGCTCTGAATGGAGGCTACATTCGAGGCCGCTCCGTACTGGTCGCAGGTGGTCCAGGTACCGGAAAGAGCATCATGTCCTGGCACTTCTTGTACGATGGCATAGAAAAGGGCGAGTCCGGGATCCTTCTCTCTCTCGACCAGAGCGAAGACATGATCCGGTCTGACATGCGCAGGTTTGGGTGGGATGATGAGACTGCTGTAAATTCCAAGCTCCTCACGATACTGGCAGGCTCGATTCGTGTCGTGCCTCAGGAGTCAGGATACGAGTACCTCATTGCATTCGACCAGTCGTTCCTTGCTGAGCAGCCTCTCACCATTCCGCGACTTGCAGACATGATACTGCGTCGCGCTGCTGAGTCCAAGGCGAAGAGAATCGTGATAGACGGTCTCGGACCCCTTCTTGAACTCGCCGGAAATAGCTTTGAGATACGTCAGCTGATCTATGCATTCATCAGAGACCTGACCACTGATGATACTACAGTGTTCCTCACACACGAGCTCCGTACGATCCCAGGCGCTGTCAACGATGAGATGCCCTTTTTCATCAGTGATGGTGTCATCCGTCTGGAGATGACATATGCACAGGGCGACTTCATTCGCACCATGCGGGTCGTGAAGATGCGAGGTACCGACCACGTTATGCGTCCCATAATCTTCAAGATAACTGACAAGGGTATTGTTGCGTTCCCGAAGACGCGACTGCCGGATTGACACTATACACGCATGTGTAATGGTCTATGACTACTTGTACACTGGTGCCACCTTGCGAATCGTGTCCACAAGGTCAAACATGCTGAAGGGCTTTGTCAGATATGCAGTGGCTCCTGCTGCAAAGAACTTCTCCCCCATGTTAGTTTGGCTCTCGGTCACCACAATTACTGCTGTGTGACTATCCACATCCAAGAGGTCCTCGATCAATCGAACCGTCACAAACTCATCGAGACCCAAGTCTATGAGGACAACATCCGGATGATGTCGGTGCATGGCGACCATGACCTCCTCAAGTGATGAACTCTCGTCGACAACTATGAAACCCTCGTCCTCTAGGGCAAGCCGGATGAGCGAGCGCAGAAATGACACGTCGCCTGCAATGATGACCGATGGCATGGGTCGAGTCATAGTAAGAGTTCCCCCAGCCATGTGGTTATTTACTTATAGCAACGTCAATTAACTCGAGCATATGTCTGATAGTGACCGGCTTGAGACCAAAACTCGAGGCACCATTATGGAGTGCATCGTCCTTGACATTGACATCGGCACTAATGAACACTATTCTGGCGTTTGAATCGATCTTGAGAATCTCCTTCATGACCTCAAGACCATCCTTGTTAGGCATCCTGTGATCCAAAATAATGACATCTGGCTTGGGGTCCAACTTAGCATACACGCGAATGGCCTCGTCACCATCGTATGCATCTGCAACTACTTGATGCCCCTTAATTGCAAAGACATCCTTGTAGAGCTTGTGCAAGATGAGCTCGTCATCCACAATGAATATTGTTGCCATTGTCTTGTTCAACCCGAGTGTCATGATGCATTTTGGGTTCTGTTTCCACCATCTCTCGTGAGCGAACCCTTTCCGATTGCACCTGTAAGGCGCAAACTTTCTTAGTCGTCACATGATATAAATGAATTCGTGCCTAATTCAACAGCGCCAGACACTGATTAATTCCATCGTTTCTGATATAAATATCTGCTTCAGAACATAAAGTCGGGCAGGCCACAAAATCACTTAATAGATAAACCATCACTCAATAGAGTGAGCGGAAGGTTCTCTGTGTTGGACTCTGTTCCGAACGATTACGGATGTCTTTGTGATATCTTGTTGTGAGCCAAATATTTCGCGTTCTATTGAGGTGGAGATAATTGCACGCCAAAAGGATGGAAAGAATGAAGATTTTGACTCTGTCACTTATTCTATTGTTAGTCATGAACTACGGAACAGCCTCGTTGTTTCAGAATGCTGTTTCTCCTGCGGTCAGGAGATCACAGACGCCCACGAGAGAGGTTCTCTCATCAGGGACAGATCTGTACGTCGACGAGGCGAAGATAGGATATATCGAGGCATGGTCCGACAATGTGACCAGTGCGGGAATTGAGAATTCAACTCCTATCGTAGGCACTCCCGATGGTATCGTGATGGAGATGCGTTTTGCATCAGAGTTCGAGTATGCCCTGTTCAAGATTAATGGCTCGATAATGAGTGACGAACTGGTATTGAAGGGCTTTGTCGACGAGGGTGCAGCTGACACGGTCTTTGAAGCATACGCTTGGAATGATCCCTATACTGAACCAAACATGGATGGCGTCAACGACTCGATAATCAAGGGTGACGACTGGTACCTGCTTGGAATAAATGAAGTCCTCACCGGTGATGTTGTCTTTGCCTATGCTAACACATCGATCGAGTATCTGCTGCTTGTGGGTCGCACCGCCGTCTTGAATCCTACGTACTTTGAGGCACTTGATGCAATAGAGATTCACGGTTATGCTAATGTCATGGCGGACGAGCAAAACGATGGAATCCCCGACATCTGGCAGAACCCTGACATCGAGATGTACAACATGTCAGTGGACATCGACATGCACGGGACTGTATTCGGGATTATGGGACTCGTTGGAGTTGCGCCAGAAGGGGTCACGAACCAGGACTTCCTGCTCCCGTTCGTCAAGCTGGGCGTCATAGAC
>JAGSHP010000434.1 GCA_029855925.1 Candidatus Thorarchaeota archaeon
ATGTGTATAAGAGACAGCATCAAGGATCTTGAGGAGAAGATATACAACCTGGAACAAGAAGTGAAGAAGCTCGAGTCTGAGAAGGACGTCATTGCAATGCAGCGTGAGGCGTATGAGAAAGCCACCCGCCTCATGGAGAAGGAACGCGACATGGCATTGGAGGCTCGCGACCTTGCAAACGAGCGAGCTCAGCGTTATATCAAGGTCCTAGGGATGGAAGCAAATACCAAGGTCCTCCTCCTTGTTGATGAGGTGGGCTCGATGACCTTTGCGGACCTTGGCAAGTCTCTCGGTATTCCCTCAGGACTTGCAGCCAAGTACGCTCGCGAACTCGAGAAACTTGGTGTCCTGAAAATCGAGGACGATCGTGCCATCTCCACATTGAAGGACTTGGAGATAGAGGAAGGCGAAGTAAAGGTCTAACTGATTGCCCGGTGCGATGTCGCGTCGCACATTTGTAGTGGACTCCGCTCGAACATGTGATCTATGTGATCATCTTGGTTCATGGAGTTTTGGCCAATATCCATGTCATGCCGAAGAGGAACGTAGACTATCCACTGGCTAACTCCTCTTTGTCAACCATACAATGACAACAATCACGACACCGACCACGCCAATAGACGCCAGAGCAAGCATTAGTGGGATGATCAGTACTTGACCTGTCGAAGTCTGCGCGGTTGGGGTGGTGGTGATGGTAGTACTTGTCGTGGTCGTTGTACTAGTGACTATTGCTGTAAACACGAACCGAGCATGGCTCCACGTACCAGTGGAGTCCTGAGCATAGATATCCAGAGTATGTTCTCCTTCAATGTCGGGAATCCCAGTAAGCGTTGAGGAATTGGCTCCACTATCCCACGAGTAATGCACCACGGTGGGTACCTTACTGAAGTAAATCTCAGGAATCGTCCCTGCCTTCTTTTGCGAATTATTGGCAACGACTCGAATAGATATCTCGATAGGCCCCGTGTATGGTAACTGATATGTTTCAACACCCGTACCATCAGGCTTCACAGATGTCATGTTTATTGTTTCCGTGCAAACATCTACTCTAAAGTAATGATAGTATGCTCCTCCCCATGGATTGTTATAGGGCGGGGCTCCAGCGCCGCCGGTAATGACATGAACCACTCCGTTTACGGTTAGCCTGTTGAATAGATGATCATGACCTGCAGCGAACAGAGTGACGTTCTGGTCCTCGAAGAGCTGTTGCAACTCATCTCTATTTGTCTTGTTGACGTCCATGGCGCTGTCGATATGCTTGAGTGGATACAGTGGCCTGTGAGCGAAGACGAACTTCGTACGATTGCCAGCCGCAGTCAGGTCATTGACCAACCACGACCATTGTTCCCCTCTGATCTGCCCCTCGTATCCCTGTTGCTCACTGTCAAGGAGTGTGAAGTGCACACCTGCGAAGTCGAATGAAGAGTACAACTTCGGTTCGTTAAACATCTCAAATGCATCTAGGAAGTACTGTGGTTTGGGGGTTCCTTGCCAATCGGTCAGATCATGGTTTCCGATGACTGCGTAGATTGGTACGTAATGGCCAAGTCTGTCGGAGACATTCGTGAACTTCGACCACGCGTTCCAGTTCTCCGAGTCGCTTGTTGAGATTGAGTAGACATAGTCCCCGGTCATTATGACAATGTCGGGATTCTCGGCAATGACTTGGTCCATGATGTCGCTGAACACCTGTGGTTGCGCTGGTGCAGTATCGCTGCTGGGACGGTTGTCCCCGAGGACTATGAGTTTGAATGGTTCCCCATCTGCCGGGGCTGTCTTGAAGTGATATGTTGCGCTTGATGTGCCATTCGACATCACTCGATAGTAATAAGTGGTGTTGACCTCGAGTCCAACGAGATTCACTTTGTGTATGTTGTCGAGAGTCGCATTAGATAGGCTCATGTTCAGGTTACTGTCGGAGTACCCGTACTCTACTGTTGCATTGGTGAGTGCGTCAGTCTTCCACATTATTCTGGATGAATGATTTGTCACCATGTGCACGGTGGGACCCCTGATGATACTGACCGTAGCGGCAGGTTCGTGATTGACTATCAAAGTACGGTCTGTACGGTATCCCGTCTGGTAGATACCCATATTCAAGAGCACAAGCAGCATTGATAGCACAATGATCAAGCGACGGACAGACATGTGAATCAGATTACCATTAGTGGACCGACCACAAAAGCGTATTGTTTCCCTGCTGGTAGGCATTCCGTGTCAAGGAGTTATATATGGGCCAACGCTCTAAAGATGAGTCATGTGTGATCTACTTGGTCTGTCCTTCAATCAGCCAGTCAATGCTCGAATCTCCCTTGATGTTTTCCAACAGGCGGGACGTGAGAATCCCGACGGCTGGGGTGTTGCTGCTTATCCCGATGGTGCTCTCCAAGTCTACAAAGAGCCGATGCCTGCAGTGAGCAGTACACTCTATGATTTTGTTGAAGCGCATCTCAGGTCATCAATATTCATCTCGCACGTCCGAAGGACCACACAAGGCCCCACAAGCTACCTCAACACTCATCCTTTCTATCGGCAAGTCAAGTGGGATGGTGAGGTTCTGGAGATTGCCTTTGCTCACAATGGAACCGTCACGAC
>JAGSHP010000376.1 GCA_029855925.1 Candidatus Thorarchaeota archaeon
ACAAGACTGTTGAGTGTGAGTAGGGCTGCCTTGAACGCAAAGTGTCTGCCGGCTCACTGACAGCAAAGCTCCTTGTTCGTGCAAGCGCAGGTGAGTCCGGGAATCACGAGTCGCACTCTTCCAAGACGATGGTCGCAACGAATCTTGGTCAGACTGCATAGGGGAATGGGACACGTCGCTGCTTGTGCATCCTGTGGTCCCTGAGCCTATGTTGAAATGATTCGGTCATACTGTTCCATCGTGAGATCTACAATCTCAGGATAGTCAACGAGCTTGACATCAATTACTAGACGGTCCATAATACCGCGTTCTTCCACGTGGGGTTTCGATGCGTAGACTGGAACATCTAGCTTCTTGAGTTCGTCTGAGTGAGAACAACCCCTGTCTGCAAGGTATACGCCATCCTGAATGAGCAGGACCCCGACTTCATGATTCGCTCTTTTGAGAGCCCCTACCATCTCCTCAAGGCTCTGGCATTCGCTCGATAACCAGATCAGAAACTTCATTTCATTTCCCCCTTAGAACGTGATTATGACCTCATTCTCGGTGAAGGCCTTTGCCACCCCGTCCTCATCCAGAATCTCGACGCCATCAAACAGCTCGTCTGGAGAGATATTTCGCTCCTCAAGTGATCTCTTACTAGCATGCAGCACACCATCGAAGCTCTCGTACGTGTTCTTGAACATCATCACATGCTTGACATCCATGGACTTTAACAATGCGTAGACTCCGTCGCCCATGAACATAAGAAACGACTCGTGGTCCATGCCAAACATGCCCACTGCGGCACGCCAACCCTCAAAGTTGATGATGGTTCCAAAGGGACGGCTACGCACAAGAATCATGACTTTCTTTTCTGTAAACTCCATTGCAAATTCCTCCTAAATCGAAAGCGTCACAAATCGGTCGACCTCACCGACAATCTCTGCGAACTCTGTGAGACCAGACACCTCAACGCCAGGGATGAAGTCTGCTCCTGACTGGTCAAAGCCGCGTGCAGAGGTACAGAGACCACAGGCTTGAAACTCAACTCCAAGATCTGCGAGTTCTTGGAACCTCTCGTTCATTGGTTCATCGGGTGATGGGTCTTGATTGAGCTTTGCGTTGTTCACACCATCAACAAAGAGGAACACCTTCACACCGTAGCCTTTATCCAGAGCGGTCCTGACAAAGTTATAGAATGTGTGACTGTTCTGGAAGGTGTAGGGACCGGACATTATCAGAATCCCAAGTGTCTTCTTCTCCATTTGAAATCAGCCTCGTTTGATATCCATTGCCATCTAGTTGATGGTTAAAAATTGTAAGGTTGGACAAAATTCTTAGTGAATTACTGTCCAGACCTTGTCTTCAAATCTGAGTAGGCACTGGTACCGATTGCACACTGCCTCAGTTGTTTCTGCCACTCTTGTGGCGAAGACCAATGAAATGGGATCGATATCAGCTGCAGTAGGACCATCACTTGATTATACCAACAATCAGTAGAACTGCTCCCAGCCCAATCAGTATGAGCATTGTTTCGGAGAACAGGTATCCTCCGAGATTCATAGAATACAAGTTGAGCATGAACAGGTAAGTAGTCACCTGATCAAGTATCGCAAGACCTAGCAGTGCTGATAGCACTGGCAGTAGACCTACAATTATCAGAATCAAGCCGAGTATCGCCAATCCTTTTCCCATTGTGGAATCCTCCGTAGTAATGTCTTGTAGCACAAACCTACTGATAACTGCATCTGTATTTTGAGGGGGAAATAACTGAGTGAGATTGACATCTTCGCTCTGACGCATGACATTA
>JAGSHP010000343.1 GCA_029855925.1 Candidatus Thorarchaeota archaeon
AGGTCCGCATTCAACGAGTCGGCGACCTTCGGATTGAGATGAGCGAAACCTCTGAGATCTCCACCATCCACGATCTCGAGCGTAACCTTTCTTGTGATGATAGTTACCTCCTAGTCTTACTAGAGTTTCTTTCCGAATAGTGATATAAACAATCACATGGCATACTTAGGACAGTGCTTCAGCCAGTGCTCTACAGAGGGCAGCACCAGTTTTGAACTCTTGGCTCTCACGGTTCAGCTCGCCAACGAGCCGTCTGTCTGGACCAGAGCTGGTTGACTCCAAGGACATGATTCCACCGCCATCTGAAAAGGGAATGACTGCGCAACTCACCATATCGCCCGGCTGAGGATGCACCCAGATATGCACCTGGTCACCCTCAGGAGTCCTGAGAGAGAAGATGGACGATTCAACATCAATGCCATTATCTCCACCCGACGCAATTGGCTGAATGTGTGGCCATGAACCATTCGGTGGGATCATGTAATCAAGAGATGTCATGGACCATCGACCACTACGGATGGCGTCCACAATCGTCTTGACCACACAGGGAAGAACGCCACTTGGAGAGTCCTGCACAATGAACTGTTTCTTGGGGTCTTCCCTGCCCGTATTCGTTCGATACGGCTGTCGTATCAGAAACAATGCGTTGCCACCCAGTATCTTTTGGATGTCTGAGACGTTCCCAGGGAAGTCACGGGACAAGAGATACAGAATCAGTTCCGCGGCTTGAACCGAGAGAAAGGAGTAGTCGGTTCCAAAGATGATCTTGCTTGACCAGGATGTGTAAGGATCTTGTACTAGTTTAATGGCCTTCTGGATGAGAAGGGGAATATCGCGATCGTGCAGAGATGAGGTCTCACCGAATACTAGAGGGTTCGAGAGAGCATTGTACAGTGCGGTTGATGCAGGGCTCATTCCGCAGTGGCCGACAATGGTCCTTGGGGGGATAGCACCCTCATCTCTAATGATGTTCAACAATGCAACAATCCGTTGAACTGTCCTGATGTTCCTTGCATCAAAGAGAACGGGAATGCGCAGCTTGCCAGCGGTCGCGACCACATCAATGACCGCCGGAGAGTCCAAGTCATCAACAAAGAGCTGAGCCAGTGGGTGAAGTTTGAGACCACGTAGACCCAGCTGCTTAACAGCCCTCTCGAGTTCTCCGACTGCCAGTCCCGGTGAACCCTTGACCTCGTCTGTTGGATCGACTCGAGCAAAACCAATGACCCTTGCTGAATGAGGCGCCTGTGTCGTCCAACTCGCAATGCGGTCATTGGAGACCCGAAAGCTCGCTTTCTTGGGGAATCCAGATTTTGAGTAGTCATCCGTATATGGAAAGGCGATTGTACGGTCGACAAGCCAACCGACACTGTTCCGCTTCCATTTGTCCTGGCTCTCAAAGATTAGCTGTGCGGCGGTGGTCGGCCTAGTATCAACTGGCTCAAACAGGAGCTTGTCCTCTTCGCGCATTTGCTGAGCCATCTTCTGGAGCTCGATCCACAGCATAGAATAGAACTCATATGCGGAGGAGGGCATGTTGCGATGGGTCTTCTCCTTGCCCATGTGATGGTGGCCATCAACTATGTAGAACTGGAGAAGATCACCCTTCCGCAGACCCTGTTCAGGGATGTCCTCAACTGCCCGCACGATTAACATTCAGTCAGACCCTTGTCAGGATTGCACCCGAAACATAAAAACAATTGTCTATGAACTGCAGGCAATAGACATGAAGTAAGCATATATCTACATGTACAGTCAATCAGATGAGGAGGATAACTGGATGCTTGTTGTGGAAGACACGGAGAGCAATGAGATTCTACGATTCATCGTCGTAGATGCATCCGTGCGACTCGGGGAGATCAAGGTGGGGAGCCAGGAGAAGCGCTTCGACCCTGAGAGGCTACTGTCATTTTTCGGAAATGTTGAACAGCATCTGATGGATATCGCAGGGAAGTATCCCGAGTCATTCCGATATCTTCCTCGAAGAACATACGAATACCTGAAACCACCCCCGATACTTGGGGACATCTACCGAAGTTCTGCAGAGGAGCCCAAGTGGTTGGTCGACTTCTTTGTCGCTAAGCCACTGATCCGAGTGGGCAATGTGGAGCTCCCTCCAGTTCAGAAGATGGCAAATGCTCGCTTGGCGAAGAAATGGGCTCTGGAGTCGGTGTACGCACCGAGGCTATATGTGACACAGGACTTGAGAAACGGACGTATGGACATGAAGGGTTGGTTCTGCGTTCTCCGGGCGGATGACCTCCCTGACGTATTCAAGCTCCCCAACAGAAATGATGTGCTTGACCACATCAGGTATCAGGTGCCAATCATCATTGAGATGGAGGGGCCTGAGGACCTGCCGCTCCTGCTCAACTGGCTCGTCTTCGTGAAAAAGCTCAAACTGACATCACCGCGACTCATCTTGTCAATCAAGTCGTATGCCGAATGGGGCGATGACATAGCGAAGCTACTAGAGATACCGCGGACCATGATCATGACCTCTGGCGCGACCATCTCGCACCTCACCACGCTTATCAAGGCGCTTCGCGAAAAGTATGAGGGTGAATGGTCACGTAAGATAGTCTTTGCAAGTTCGTATCCGGAGACGCAGACGGGCGATAGCCTAGTGGAGATAGTGAGTTTCCTCCTCAGCAGAGCCATTGGAGCGACTCCGGTTGATCTGCACAGGATACTGGGAGGGAACGTGCTCGGACTTCTACCACCATATCCGAATTTCATCAAGAACGTTCAATCAAGACTTGTAATCACTGCGGAGGGGTCTCTCGGCCACAGTACAGTGAGGGGTCTGTCACGATTCTTGGAGGTATTGATGAAGAGAGAGGATGTCGACCTGATCTCTACTGACTATATGGTCACTACAATGGGAGAGGTTGACACAAACAGTCTTGTGATAACTCTACTAGACGGTCCTGAAGGACCTGCCAGATGCCTTGCTCTACGAATCAAGCATGATGGCACGCTGATTGTGTCCGGATGGCATACAAAACTAGATGGAGCTCTCCAGATTAGAAATAGCGAGTTGTTCACGACCTTGATGGACAATGCGTCCAAGACTGGGGACGTGGTCATCGACTCCCCGGCACACCTGGACCAATTTGAAAAATTCCTAATAAAATGCCTGAAGCTTCGTGATGGAGCGGAGATACTCTCGGCTCTACACTATGGGGTTCGAGTTGGAAAGAACAAGCCCGGAACAGTACGTCTTACTGAGAGGGACATGAAGACTCTGGACATCCAGGAGAGTGACTATGTGATCTTGTTACACTCCACAAGTCGTAGGTGGTGGGGTTCGGTCGTCGAACTGCAGAGAGGCAAAGGAGAACACATCGTCGAAGTCTCAGAGACTGACGCGAGTCTCCTAGGCATCCAAGAGGGGGATTCTGTTGACATTGTCAGGTATGACTCGTTCATTCAAGATGTCGATGAGGCAGTGTTCGCATATCAGACGTTTTGCGAGTCGGTGACAGCCGAAGACAGTCAATACCTGTATCTGCACAGCTCCGAGATCCAGGACAGGCTAAGGGGAACACTTCTCGGCATCGGAACCTCGGTGCTGATTGGACAGTCTGATGATCAAATGACACTGACCTTTGTTGAGTCGGACCCGCCTCTCATGGAGGGACAGCTGGGGCGTATCAATGGAACCGAGATATCATTCACTCCAAAGGTATTGCTGCACGACATGAACGTAATAATCTGCATCTCGCTAGATGCGGGCATGGACACCTCCGATGTGGGTGTCAAGACGCTGTACTCATTGAGACGAAAGCTGGACGCGCTGTCAAGGATTGTTCCCGACGTGGGGGCGTTTCTATCAAATCTTGATACGGTTATAACAAGGTCAGAGGCTGCAACACTGATTGGACTGCAGATTCTCAACGGGCTACTCCTCAATCGAGGGACCGGCAAGCTGGGAATAGTCACAGTCACCGATGACGCAGAGAAGTTCTCAATTCAGAAGGGAGACTCACCTCAATACTATGCTGAGTTTAATGAAGACCTGTTGTCACCACAGGTGGTTGAATCGATTGTCTACTCCATCCTTGACTCCATGAGAGAGTCATCGACACGAACAGAGATGCGCGATGCATATCGAGCGATTGCTGAACTTCTTGAGGACTTCGGGGATGACCTCCCAACGCTGGTTGTAGTAGTCGGAG